>JAKMGS010000089.1 GCA_022424815.1 Schleiferiaceae bacterium
GTCCATACGGTCTTCTTTTTCTTTTTTGGGCAAGCCTCGGTATCGAGTCAGGAAAAGACCAAGGCTTCCAAGAGTGAAGAATAGGAGGTAAATTAATAATTGGCCACTCAATCCTAAATCCACGAAAGCGTGTACCGAACTATCTCCCAAAATCCCAGAACGGGTGAGGAAGGTTGAATACAATACGAGCAAGAAAGTGATGATCAACAGGAACAATACCGACGGCATTACGCCCCCTTTGTTGCGTTGGATGAGCAACAGGTGTGTGCCTGCAGCCATGGTGAGCCATGGTACTAATGAGGTGTTTTCTACTGGATCCCACGCCCAGAATCCTCCGAAGCTCAATGCCTCATAGGCCCAGGCGCCGCCCATCAAGATACCAACTCCTAGAATGCCTACAGAGAATACGCTCCATTTCAAAGCGCTTGAAATCCAAGAAGTATAGTCTTTGCGCAATAATCCGGCGATGGCGTAGCTAAATGGAATGAGGGTAGAGGCAAAGCCCAAGAACAGCGTAGGCGGGTGGATGGTCATCCAATAGTTCTGAAGTAACGGATTCAACCCGGAGCCGTCCATGAAATTAGGGAAGCGGGTGAGGTAGTCCTCGAACTGGGTCCAAGGCAATCCTAGGTTTTCAGGAAGTTCACGAACTAGGTTGAAGGGACTGTAGCCCAACTGGTAATCGCCAATCCAAATGCCCAAAATCATGCTTACCAAGAAGGCTTGAACCGCGGCGAATACACCAACTACCGGTCCTTCAAAGTTCTTCGCAGTGTAGGTCAGGATCCACCCTAATATGGCATTCCAGAACATCCAAAGAAGGAAGGAGCCTTCTTGACCTTCCCAGAACGCGGAGAACAAATAGCGTGGCGGCAGGTCTAACGAGGTGTGTTTCCATACATAGTCAAACTCAAAGTAGTGGTTGGCCATGATGAAAAACAGCGTGCCAATAAGTCCAAAAAGGGTGATGGCGTGTATCCGAAAGGCCAAGCGGCCGACAGTTTTCCATCCTTCTCCTTTGCTGTAATAGGCGAAGGTGGAAAGCAGTGCGAATACAAATGAAAAGGCCGTTAAACCCCGTCCGAGTTCAGCGGCCCATAAATGTTCTCCAATGTAGTTCATAGGGGTTATTTGTAGATTTTATCCGAATCTACTTCGTTTTGTTCGTTGTATTTCGATGGACACTTCATGAGAATGTCGGTGGCAACAAAGGCGGAGTCGGTCGCGTATCCAGTCATGGTAATTTCCTCGGAACGCTCGAAATCTTGAGGTTTAGGCTGGTTGTAAACCACGGTGCTCGCATTTCCCTTCTTGTCTTTGGCGGCAAAGGTGAGCGTTACAGTTTTCGGGTCGAAGCTCATGGGCTCTTCCAGATTGAGGTATCCGATCACCGTAGTAGTTTCTCCTTGCTTCAAGCTGGCATCTGCGAAACTGCTGTAGGTCGCACTATTGCCTAGGTTCACTAGAGTGAAGCCAATGAGTACTGCAATGGCAATGATGATGGCAATCTGGCTATTTTTCATTTTCCAGTTTTGTGATTTTACGGTCCAATTGGACCAAGTACAACGCCAAACCCACAAAAATGATGGCGATGACCGCTACCACTACATAAATCTTGCCGTTGCCGTACATCGGGTTATCATTTTGTGCCAATCCCACATATGGTAAGCACATCGCTAGAAGCGGTAAGAATTTTTTCATTCTTGAAGAGCTTTTAATCTATAACGCAAAGAAGCGATCCAGGTTCCCACCAAAATCCAACCTATTACGGCAGGGTAGAACACCATACGCAGTCCGTTGTCTAAATCATAACTGTTGAATCCAGGGTTGCCGCCATTGCCTGGGTGCAGGCTGTCGGTCATACGAGGTAGGATTCCGATGAAAACAATCATCATGACGAAGGCGAAAATGTTGTAAACGGCTGAAATTCTGGCCTTTTTACGGGCGTCGTCCATGGAGTTGCGCAATACGAAGTAAGCCAAGTAAATGAGAATGGTGATGGCCGTACCGTTGAGTTTTGGGTCATTGGTCCACCAAGCCCCCCAGGTGAATTTCGCCCAGACCATTCCTGTGAACAGTCCCATGAAGGAGAAGAACATTCCCATCTCAGCGAGGCTGATGCTGCGGCGGTCTTTCCCTAAATCTTCTGTGCCAAGGAATCTAATGGCGTTCCAAAAACTAGCCGCCATCATAGCCACCATGGCGAACCACATGCTGACGTGATAAAACAAATTGCGAATACTTTCTGCGAGGAGAGGCAGATCTGGCACCTTGGTCAACAAACCATAGATCAAACTATACGCGACCAATAGCAACCCCAATACCTTGTAAATGCTTCCTTTCATGTGTTGTTTTAATCTTGCCAAAGATACGGAAAGAGTAGGTAGGCTAGGAGGCCTATTCCCATATCTAAGGCAACTAATGTTCCCAATAAATTAGCGGCATCGGTAAGGGTCACACCTACAATGGCTTGCAGGTTTATGGCACTGGTCAGTTGGAGGACTGGAAAGAGCAAGGGAATGGCTAAAATGGCTCCCAACGTAGCATTACCTTTGGTGCGGTGTGCGATGCCGCTGGTCAAGGTCAAGACCACACTAAATCCTGTTGCGCCTAGCATGAGTCCAATAAAGAATAAGGCGGTGTTGTACACGGGGTTACCAAAGAACACGCTGAACAAGGCCCAAGTCGCCATACTTAACAGCATCATGTATGCCACATTGAACAATATCTTGGCTATAATGGTATGCTTGGCATTGGCGATAGTTTGGAAGTAATAGAAGTAGGGCCCACTTTCAAATTCGAAACTTCGAGAAGATAATTGGACCGATCCAAAAAAGACAACTACCCAAAGCAACGTGTTCCATGCAGAATCTGATGGTGTGCTACCACTCAGTAAATAAATGAGGTAGGATACGCCAAGTAAGTACAGGCCTAGTGAAAAAAGCACATTGCTATTTCTCACCTCTTGGCGAAAAAAACGAACCAGCAAGCGCATTGTTTTTTGCATTTCACAAAATTACATCAAACTATTCCAGCACCTTTGATGTTTATCACAAAAACCCCAAACATGAAACGAATTTTATCCCTGCTATCTTTTGCTTTGCTTTTCTCTTGCAGCAATGGAACACAAGAATCCACCTCAAACACACTAGCCATGAGCGCTCCACCTATTGATTTTTATACGCTGAATACCACAACCATTGACGGAAAACCTTTCTCGTTCTCCTCTTTGAAAGGGAAAAGAGTACTTATTGTAAATACTGCTTCTAAGTGCGGTTATACTCCCCAATACGAGGACTTAGAGAAATTATACCGCGCCTACGGTGGTGATAATTTTACAATCATTGGCTTTCCTTCGAATGATTTTGGTTGGCAAGAGCCAGGTTCCGAACAAGAAATTATGACGTTTTGCTCCACACAATATGGTGTGACCTTTCCTATGATGTCCAAGGTTAAGACAGGGGCAAATCGCGGAGACGACATCTACCAATGGTTGTGTAGTAAAGAACAGAATGGTATTTCTGATGCCAAGGTCAGCTGGAACTTTAATAAGTTTTTGATCGATGAAAATGGCCAATGGGTGGCACATTTCCCTTCTTCTACCAGTCCGATGAGCATGGAAATCACGACCTTTGCTTCAGGAAAGTAAAGACTATGAAACTTGATATTCTTGCTTTCGGTGCCCACCCTGATGATGTCGAGTTGGGCGCTGGAGGTATTCTAGCTAGTCATACCTCTGCCGGTAAGAAGGTTGGGATTGTGGATCTGACCCGTGGTGAGATGGGGACGCGAGGTACTCCTGAGCTGCGCGATGTAGAAGCCGCTGAGGCTGCTAAAATCTTAGGATGTGTGGTTCGAGAGAATTTATGCATGCCTGATGGCCAAGTCGGTTATGATCACGAATCACAGTTATTAGTGGCGAAAATGGTGCGGAAATACCAGCCCGATATTGTGATTATGAATGCACCAACAGACCGTCACCCTGATCACGGCAGAGCTTCTCGTTTGGTTGAGGAAGCATGTTTTATCAGTGGTTTGCACAAGATTGAATTGGAAAAAAATGGAGAGAAATTGGCTCCATGGCGTCCAATAACAATGTATAAGTACCTACAGTTTTATAATCTAAACCCTGATCTAATTGTGGATATATCTGCTGGATTTGAACAAAAATTAGCCAGTATTAAAGCACATACGAGTCAGTTTTATGATCCCAATAGTAATGAGCCGGAAACGGTTATTGCGAGTAAGGGATTTTTAGATAGTGTAGTGGCGCGTGCCCAGGATTGGGGGCGCATTATTGGTGTACCTTATGCAGAGCCATTGATCACAGTTAGACAGCTGGGGGTAGAAGATTTAACAACTTTGAAATAAAATTGTGTTGTCTCGATTGAGATGCATAAAATTTCTTTAAAAATTCATGTATTTTTGTTTACTATTCAATAACTAAAACAACAAGTTGTTTATGAAACCAAAGGCAGTAGTTAACTACATCCGCGAAAACCAAAACAATAACAAAACTTTGAAGTCACTATTTGCTTCGCAGTTTTTGGGGAAATTTTCTGATGAGGAATTGGGAGGCCTAGCACGTTCGATTGAAAAAGAATCTGTGCGTCGCCAGCAAGCCGTTGTTGATGAGAAGATCGCCTACCTGCAGTCTTTAGGTTACACGGTGAACAAATAATTCACACGGTACATCACAAAAAACCCGCGCTTTTAGCGCGGGTTTTTTTATTCAATCAAGCCAGTCTTAATCTCTGCCACTAAGCAAAGAAATGTAATACGCGAGCTGAGCCATAGAAGCCAACGCTGCTACAAGGTAGGTACGTGCTGCCCAGTTCAAAGCATCCGCTGCTTTTGCATGTTCCGTGGTATCGATGGTTCCTGTAGAGGTCAGCCAAGCCAACGCGCGATTAGAAGCGTCGTATTCCACAGGTAATGTTACCAAGGTGAAGGCTGTAATGGCCGTTTGCGAGATAATCAATACCCAAATTATGGTATTAAAGCTGAACAGGTTGAGCATTCCAAATCCTAGGATCATGCTCCACATTACGATGTTCATGATGCGTCCGCTAGCACTAGCAAGAGGAACGAGTTTAGATCTCATTTCCAGCCATTGGTAACCCACGGCGTGCTGTACAGCATGTCCTACTTCGTGGGCAGCCACAGCGGCGGCGCTTACACTGCGTCCACTGAATACCTCCGGACTCAGGTTTACTGTTTTATCGACTGGGTTGTAGTGATCGGTCAATTTACCAGGCACGCTTTGAATGCGAACATCCGTGATGTTGTGATCGTCCAGCATTTTCTGGGCAATCTCTGCTCCGCTCAAGCCATTGCTGAGGGCTTCTTGCGAATATTTCTTGAATTTTGATTTCAAGCGTTGTTGAACGACAAAGCCTAAAACCACAAATAGGATGATAATAACGAAGTACATTTTGGTGTTATAAAGTTGTTTGGATTCAAATAAACAAAATTTATGCCTCTCCTTCACAAAATGTAACTTTGGCAGATAGCCCGAGAACTTATGACAAAACGCCCTCTAATTTTAGTGACTAACGACGACAGCGTTGTTGCACCAGGTATTAAAACGTTGGTAGAGATCGCCAATGAATTTGGCGAGGTATACGTCGTAGCGCCTGATGGGCCTCAAAGTGGAAAGGGCCATGCCATTACCTTGGACCAGAGTCTAAGATGCAATGAAGTGCCCACTGATGGGCCTCAGAAAGAGTACAAAGTCAGCGGTACACCTGCAGATTGCGTGAAGTTGGCCATTAATGTGGTCTTACCCCGTCGCCCAGATTTGATTCTAAGTGGAATTAACCACGGGTCAAATGCTTCTGTGAATGTAATCTACTCCGGAACAATGAGTGCGGCAGTAGAAGGTGCATTGGAGCGCATTGATAGTATTGGGTTTAGTTTGGATGAATTTCCATGGACGGCATCTATGAAGGCTGCGAAGCCTTACGTGCGCACGGTTATTGCGAATGTGTTGGAAAATGGATTACCGAGCGGAGTGTGTTTGAATGTAAATATTCCTGCCAATGATTTGGTGCCTTATAAAGGATTGAAGGTTTGTCGCCAAGCGATAGGGAATTGGGTAGAGGAGTTTGACTCTAGAATTGATCCATATGGACGCCCTTATTACTGGCTTACTGGTAAATATGAGCTGTATGACCAAGGAAGTGATACGGATATTGCAGCACTTAGAGAGGGTTATGTGAGTGTCGTGCCTGTGAGTGTCGATTTAACAGCACATGAATCCTTAGCAACTTTAAACCAATGGAATTTTGAAATCTAAAAATAAAATTGACCTAATTATCGGTATTGTAATTGGGCTTTGTGCACCCCTGTTTTCTATTGCTATTGCTGGTGAAACCTTCCCAGTCTTGCAGGAATTAGGTGAAATTGCAAATCCTGCTTGGAAACTTATAGCGATGCGTGCGGTATCCTTTGGTGTAATTTTGAATGCTGCATTTTTCTTCCTCATTATGAATTGGGGTAGAGACCATATGGCAAGAGGCATATTGATTGCTTGTATTCCTAGTATAATAGCAGTGATTTATTTCCAATTCATTGCTTGATGAAAATCTATTGGATTGCGGGAGAGCCTTCCGGGGATGTACAAGCATCGGCCGTAGCAAGAGCTTTATTTGCTCATAACAGTAGTATTGAGCAAAGGGGATGGGGAGGTCCCGAGCTTAAAGGTGCCGGCGTCCAACTAGATCGAGATATTTGTTCAGAACCGTTTATGGGCTTTGTGGAAGTTCTGTTTCGGGCAAGAACGGTTACAAAACGATTTTCAGATTGTAAGCATGATATATTGGCATTTCAACCAGATGTGTTGGTACTAGTAGATTATCCCGGCTTCAATTTGAGAATGGCCGCTTGGGCCAAATCTCAAGGCATACGAGTAGCTTACTTCATTCCCCCAAAAATATGGGCTTGGAAGGAGGGTCGTCTTAAAAAATTGAGTGAAAGTTGCGATGCTATATTGAGTATTTTACCCTTCGAACGTCAATGGTATGCTGATCGCGGAGTAAGCATTACGTACGTCGGAAATCCACTAGCATTCAAATACCAAAATCTGGTTGCCTTTGGCAACGAATGTGTTGCGCTCCTGCCTGGCTCTAGAATGCAAGAAATCCATCGTCATTTGCCGGTATTCTTCGAGTTTGCAAAATTGCATCCAGAGCTCAAATTTAAGGTTATTAGGCTTCGGATTACCGAGAAATTTTGGCCTCAAATTGAGGTTCCAGATAATGTAGAAGTATTTACAGGCCCCATTCAACAGGGATTGGAAAGAGCCATGTTTGCGGTAACTTGCAGCGGGACAGCATCGCTAGAAGTAGCTTTACTTAAGGTGCCACAAGTTGTTGTGTATAAGGCAAATCCAATATCATTGCGTATTGCAAAATTATTCGTTAAGGTAAAATACTTTTCTCTTCCTAATTTGATCCTTAATCGTCCGGCGATTATAGAATTACTGCAAGGAGAAGTCACGGCATCTCGATTATCTGATTGTTTTAAATCATCTGTCAAAGAATTAGGAG
>JAKMGS010000013.1 GCA_022424815.1 Schleiferiaceae bacterium
ACGATGTAGCTGATGGGGTGGTTCCATGTTTGGTTCTTCATGATTTTGGATTCGGGCGAAGCATAGCTCACTTCGCGCTCCTCTTCAATGACTCCGGTGTTGAAATAGGGGTAGGCGATGTGCTCGAAATTCTCGTCGAGAATCCAAAGGACAGGGTGGAAGTCCGCCATGATGAGCTCACCGCCGGGTTTCAAATAGGAGAAGGCCGCGTCCATCCACGGCTTGATGTCGGGGTGCCAGCCTAAAACGCCATAGGAGGCGAAAACCAAATCGAATTGGCCCACTAAATCTTCCTGAATCTCAGTGGCATTGGCCAATACCCAATTCGCTTCCATGTCCAAATTCTGCGCCAGTGCCGCTGCCTCGCGAAGCGCCACAGGACTGAAATCCAGCCCCCAAACTTCGGCAGCGCCCAAGGTCTTGAGCGAAAGTGTATCCTGTCCAAAATGGCATTGCATGTGCAGGACCTTTTTTCCGGCCAATTCCGGCAACAACCCCATCTCAATCTCGTGTAAGGTCATGGGATTCTTGCGAAACGCTTCGGCATCGTAGAAATCCGATCGGGGATGCAAGTCCGCCCAATGGTCCCAAAGCTTGCGGTTGATGTCGAGGTACTCTTTCATCAGCGTCCGTATTTCTCCAAGGCCTCCTGACGCTCCTTCTCGCGCTCGTATTCCTCGTAACAATCGAGCAGGGACACGAGGAATTGGTAATCGTTGAAGGTGCGAATTTCGGTTTCGGAATATTTGCAATAGAACATGAAAGCCTCCATTTCGGCTTTCGGAATGCCCGTCAATTCTTCAATGATTTGGCGGTTGCTGCCCTCTTCGAGCATTTGGCGGTAGTAGTCCTCACGTTGTAATTGGCGCAGAGCCTGCAGTTGTTTCGGGCGTTTTCCGAAGCTGTAGTACAGCAGATCGAGCGGGTTGGCGAGGGTAGGAGCCACCGCTTGTGGCATGCGGATGTCTTCGTTGCGCGGGACTCTAGGCTCGCTTTTGGGCATGGTCCGCGGGTTGTTCGAGGTGATGGCATAAATGCTCACTTCGTCTAGAAGGTAGTTTCGCGGGACCAATTTTATGAGCAATTCCTCCCGAATGCCACTGACCAATCCGCTATCTATGGCGAGGTAATAAAATTGGTACCCCACATTTGAAATTACCAACGTATCTCCCATGGATACTGGGATTTCGAAATACCCTATGCCGTTGGATACGGTCCCAAAATAGGTCTTGTTGTTGACCACATAAGAATTGGGCACAGCAAAAGATGAATCGCGGTCTACAACCGTGCCTTTCAATACGTAACTTTGGGCTACGGCTGTGCGGGGCATGCACCCCAAGGCCAGTACAACAGCAAATACAAACTTTTTATAATCCATTAATCTCATGTCAGACGACGGTCAGAAGGTCATTTTTTCAATGTCCCGAGTGAGTAAGGTCTTGCCACACAATAACAAGACCATTCTCAAGGATATCTACCTTTCTTTTTTCTATGGAGCCAAAATAGGCATCCTAGGTTTAAACGGTTCAGGTAAATCCACACTTTTAAAAATCATCGCCGGGGTAGAAAAGAGCTACCAGGGAGATGTGGTGTTCGCCCAAGGCTATACCGTTGGTTACCTTGAGCAAGAGCCGGTGCTTGAAGCAGGGAAGACCGTGATGGACATCGTCAAAGAAGGTGCGGCGGAAACCGTAGCGGTTTTGGAGGAATACAACAGTATAAATGACCAATTCGGTTTGCCAGAAGTCTACGAAAATCCGGATAAGATGGACGCGCTGATGGCACGCCAGGCGGAGCTTCAAGATAAAATTGATGCCACCAATGCGTGGGAACTGGATACCATGTTGAGCCGTGCGATGGACGCCCTAAACTGTCCACCTGCGGACCAATTAGTCGATAACCTCTCCGGTGGGGAAGCGCGTCGCGTCGCCTTATGTCGCCTACTAATCCAAACTCCGGACGTTCTATTATTGGATGAGCCTACCAACCACTTGGACGCTGAGAGCATCCTGTGGTTAGAGCAGCATTTGCAGCAATACAAAGGGACGGTCATTGCCGTTACGCACGACCGTTACTTCCTCGACAACGTTGCAGGTTGGATCCTAGAACTTGACCGTGGAGAAGGTATCCCATGGAAGGGGAATTACAGCTCTTGGTTGGATCAGAAGACCACCCGTCTGGCCCAAGAAGAGAAGCAGGCGTCCAAGCGTCGCAAAACGCTCGAGCGAGAGCTAGAGTGGGTTCGAATGAATCCGAAAGGCAGACAAAGCAAGAGTAAGGCCCGTTTGAACAACTACGAAGCCATGCTCGCGCAAGAGGACAAGGAGAAGGAAAGCAAGTTGGAAATCTTCATTCCTGCTGGACCGCGATTAGGAACGAACGTGATCAACGCGAAAAACGTGCGCAAAGCCTTTGGCGAGAAGCTGCTGTACGATGATTTGAACTTCACCTTGCCGCCTGCTGGAATCGTTGGGATTATAGGTCCTAACGGTGCCGGTAAGACGACGATTTTTAAAATGATTATGGACCAATTACAACCTGATGGCGGAAATTTCGACGTTGGGGACACGGTCAAAATATCCTACGTTGATCAGAGCCATGAAAAGATGAACCCGGAGAAAACCATCTTCGAAGTCATTGGCGATGGCACCGAAGAAGTCATGCTTGGAAATCAGCGTACCAACGCACGCGCCTACCTCAGTAGATTCAATTTTGCCGGCGGCGATCAAGGGAAAAAAGTCGGTGTACTTTCTGGGGGTGAGCGCAACCGTTTGCACCTGGCCATGGCGCTCAAAGAAGGTGGTAATGTGTTGCTTTTAGATGAGCCTACCAATGATTTGGATGTGAATACTTTACGCGCATTAGAAGAAGCCCTGGAAAACTTTGCAGGATGTGCAGTAATTATCTCGCACGACCGCTGGTTCTTGGACCGAGTTTGTACTCATATATTGGCCTTTGAAGGGGACTCACAAGTCTATTCGTTTGAGGGCTCGTTCTCGGAATACGAAGAGAACAAGCTGAAGCGCTTGGGACGCTCAGAACCCACCCGATTCAAGTACAAGAAGTTGATGAAAAACGACTGAGAAAATTGGTCGAAGAAAAATCTTTGAAGCCCGCAAACACCATGCGGACTTCTTTGTTATCTTAAGGCTCAACCTATTACAACCAACTATGAGAATCAATCTATCTGATGCCCAGCAGGAAACGCTGGAAATGATCCGTCAAACTGCACAAGATTTTGCTGCCACTAGAATCAAACCTCACGTTATGGAGTGGGATGAGGCGCAACATTTTCCAGTGGATTTGTTCAGAGAAATGGGCCAGCTGGGCTTTATGGGAGTCCTTGTTCCGGAAAACTACGGAGGAGCAGGCCTCGGCTACCAAGAATATATCACCATCATCGATGAAATTGCGCAGGTTTGCGGTTCTATTGGGTTAAGCGTTGCCGCACACAATAGTTTGTGTACTGGGCATATCCTGCAATTTGGTACGAAAGAGCAGAAGCAGAAGTGGTTGCCGAAATTGGCGACTGCGGAGTGGATTGGCGCCTGGGGATTGACAGAAACCGGTACGGGATCAGATGCGGGTGGCATGGATACCACTGCAGTACTTGATGGTGACTGTTGGGTATTGAATGGCTCCAAGAATTGGATTACCCACGCCATTTCCTCAGAGATTGCAGTGGTTATGGCCAGAACAGGCGAGAAAGGCGATAGCCACGGCATGAGCGCTTTCGTGGTAGAAAAGGGTACACCTGGATTTAGTGCTGGGAACAAAGAAAACAAACTTGGTATGCGCGCTTCAGAAACCGCTGCCTTGTATTTTGATAATTGCCGAATCCCCAAAGAAAACATCCTTGGCCAGAAAGGAGAAGGCTTCATCCAAGCCATGAAGATTCTAGACGGCGGAAGGATTTCAATAGCCGCCTTAAGTATTGGTATTGCAAAAGGGGCCAAAAATGCTGCCGTTGCCTATGCAGACGAGCGCCAACAGTTCGGTAAAAAGATTCGACAGTTCCAAGGCGTGAGTTTTAAACTTGCTGAAATGGCTACGAAAATCTATGGTGCCGAGCTCATGACTAGACACTCTGCGGCATTGAAAGAGGAGGGAAAGCCGATGACCCAAGAGAGTGCAATGGCGAAGCTCTATGCCTCCGAAATTTCGACAGAAGTTGCCAACGAAGCAGTACAAGTTTTTGGGGGTTATGGGTATACCAAAGATTACCCTGTAGAGAAGTTCTACAGAGATTGTAAGCTGTGTACCATTGGAGAGGGAACCTCTGAAATTCAGAAGGTTGTGATTTCTAGAAACCTGTACAAGTAGATTATTTATTGCGTCGACATCGCTCGCTACAATACTTTACTTCGTCCCAATTCTTTTCCCATTTTTTACGCCAAGTGAAGGGTCGTTCACATACTGGGCAAACTTTTTCTGGTAAATGAGGTTTCATATGCATATGTCGGAACAAACATCACCTCAAGAAGAAAGTTCAAAACCCAGTTCAGAATTGGACCAAAGGGCCATTGACCGCATTGTGGAAATGGCTTGGGAAGATCGCACGCCATTTGATGCTATAACCTTGCAATTTGGACTTGCGGAAGCAGAGGTTATCAAGCTGATGCGCCGCGAAATGAAGCCCTCTTCATTCCGCATGTGGCGCGCTCGTGTGCAGGGTAGGAGTACCAAACACCAAGCCCTAAGGAACTTCAAAGTAGGCCGTAACCGAAGCGACCAACAGCGCCACATCACTCTGAATAAAATTTCAAAGCGCCGCTAATTCTATTGTAAGTACCACTTAATTAGCAATTTAAGTCGATTACTCATTGTTAGTAATGGACCCGGATTTCCTCTTTTTCGAGTCAAATAATTACGCTATTTTCGGTGTTCAACTATGTTGTTATGAATTTAAGACGCATTTTAACCGTTGTGGTATTCACACTTATGGCATTCCAAAGCCAAGCGACCCACTTGTTGGGAGGTGAAATTATTTGGGAATGTCGACCCAACGGAAAATATAGATTTACGCTTGTAGTCTATCGTGATTGTGGTGGTGTTTCTCTACCTACTACAGCTCAAACTCTTGGAACCAACTGTGGTACTGCAATTTCTTGTAGCTACATCACCACTGTGGATGTTGTTCCTTCCTGTTACACCGGTACGACCTCTTGCTCAGGTGCATCTTCTGGTTCAGGAAAAATGCAGAAGTACATTTACCGCTCCGGTGATGTACAGCTCACAGGTACGCCTCCAGCGGGTGGTTGGTACTTTACTTGGAGCAGCTGTTGTCGTCCTACGTCTATTTCTAACATCACCTCGCCATCTTCTGCGTCTTACTTGTTGCGTGCTGTGATGTACCCGTACACGCCACCAGGCAGTCCTTCACCATTGACTGCAACCACAGGAGGTAACCCTACTTGTTTTGACAACTCACCGAACTTCTTGGAAGATCCTCAGGTAATTTCTTGTACAGGTGTTGATGTTGTCTACAACAACCTAGGATACGATCCAGATTTGGATTCTTTGTACTACGACTGGTCTTACCCTTGGGATGCTTCTACTTTCTCAGCAAATCCTTCTTCAAACTCGGTGAACTTCTCTTCGGGCTACTCATACAACAACCCTATGCCTTCGACAGGTAGCTCCACGGGTGCTGATATTGATAATGAAACGGGAGAGGTTACCTTTAATTCTGCCGTTGCGGGATCATGGGCAACTTGTGTGAAAATTGAGGAATGGCGTTGCGGCCAATTAATTGGAGAGGTCTACCGTGATATTCCTATCGTAACCTTGGCATGTACACCTCCAACAGGATTATGTTCTTCAGCCTTTGTGGATGAAGAGCCAGAAATGTCATTGACCATTGATTCATCGTTGGCTAACCCCACAATTTTGACACCCGTAACGAATTTAGCCGGAGATACAATCTATTACTACACCGAGGTCTATCCGGGTGATACCGTACGATTCAAGATTTCTTCTGCGGACGCTTATCCAAATCCGAACTGTTCATCTCAGAACATTCAATTCAAGGCTAGTGGGGGTAACTTGAGTTCAGCTGCAAACTACAGTAACCCAAATAACTGTTTGTTTAACCCGCCTTGTGCTACGTTAACCTCACTCAATCCCGGTAATGTATTTACCTACCCAGGTATTAATAACGTTCAGTTCAACTGGTTCATCGATTGTAACCACTTGTTCTATCAGCAATACCAGTGTGGGGCGTTGAAATCCGAATATTCCTTCTATTTGAGGATGCAGGATGATCAATGTCCTATCAACCGCTTTGCTTACAAGAAGGTAGTGGTGAAAGTGAAGAACTACATGCCTGCGCTACCGGATGTTGGAAATGCCTGTGTGTTCCAAGATGATTTGGGCGTAAGCTTCGATTGGGTGGCAAATCCTGATACTGGATTTAATTGGGACTACTACTTGATCAACCGAATAGATACCCTAGGTAACCAAGCAGTCATTGATACCATTTTTGACTGGGCTACTACAACGTATACAGATGCCAATGCAGACCCAGACGCTGTGAACGGTTATACCATTCAGGTTGCCGGAGGTTGTGGATTGTTATCTGATCCTACAGATACGCTTCAAAACGTGCGTGTAAGCCTTCAAGCATTCCCGCCGCCACCGAACTCTTCGATCGCGGTATTGAATTGGAATACGTGGTTACGTGGCGATACCAGCACAGTCTATGATGTATGGGTTGAAGCTCCTATTAATTCCGGATCCTGGGTACAAATAGGCTCTACAGGCGACTTCACATATACGGATTCAGTTGCCTTTTGTGGAGAATGGCTAAACTACCAAGTACGATACCATACTACGTGTGAAAGTACCACTGATAGTGGGTTCTTCTCTGATAAGACGCCTCCTGCTCCGGTGGTATTTGATAGTGTTACCGTGGCAAACGGTAATTTGGCTGCTCTCGCTTGGCAAGGATCATCTGATAGCGATGTTGTCTACTATCGCATATACAGAAAGGATAATGGTGGTTTCTTCCAGCCTATTGATTCTATTTCAGCGGCAGATCACGCGACATCTATGCCTTGGGTTTATGCGCTGTCAAACGCGGAGAATGAAAGTGAAACATATCTAATAACGGCTGTAGATAGTTGTGGAAATCAAAGTTCAGTTGGGAATACAGTTCCTTCAAGTACCATCTTCCTAAACCTCGGAGTTGATCCATGTGATGGATATGCTCGTATTCGTTGGAATACGTACAAGGAGTGGACCCAAACTCAACCGGCTGCGTATAACTTGTACGCTGATATTACGGATCCCCTAGGAGGTACTCTTACAGGGGTGCTGTTGAAAGGCGGTAATCTAGATACCACGTTTAACCATTATGGTATCATCAATGGATATTCTTACTGCTACTATGTGCGCGCAGTGGATACTACTGGTACAATAAGTTCTACTTCTAATAGAGTTTGTAATAGCTCAGCTGTAGTCCAGAAGTCAAAGGTCTTGTATTTAGGTAGAGCTTCTGTAAATTCTCAGAATGGAGTTGATTTGTATGCGTACATCGATAAAGATGCTGACGTTATTGATTTCAATATCCAGCGAGCGGATGATGAGATAGGCCCATATATGACTATTGGAACTGTTGCTAAACCAGCATTGGGTCCATGGGAAGTGAAATTTATTGACTTTACTGGAGATCCGTTAAGCCGCAGTTATTACTATAGAATTGCTTCTCGTGATTCTTGTGGTGCTATGGATACTATTTCGAATCTGGGTACAAATATTTTATTGAACGTAGAAGCCATAGGTAACTTAACCAATCAGTTGATGTGGACGAAGTACCGCGACTTCGATGCAGGTGTAGAATCGTATGAAATTTACCGCTCCACCAATGGAGGTGGATCATACACGCTTGCGGGAAGTACAACAGATACAGCGTTCTTGGATGATATTAAGCCATACTCAAACAGTAAGGGTAAATTCTGCTACTATGTAAAGGCAATTGCCAAAGACGGTATAATTCCATGGCGCGATGAGTTCGGTATGAAGTTTAATGCACGTTCAAACGTGGCTTGTGCTGTCCATAAAGCTCGTTTATGGGTGCCTAGTGCCTTTAATCCAAAATCTGATGTAGTTGAAAATCGTGTGTGGAAACCGCAAGGAGTATTCGCACGTCCTGATAGCTACACCATGTTTATTCAGAACCGTTGGGGACAGGAAGTCTTCCGTACGAATGACCTGAATGAAGGTTGGGACGGTATGATCGGCGGTAAGGAAGCTAAGATGGGCGTATACACTTATTACATTAAGTACAGAAGTATTGAAGATGTACCAATTGAAGAGCGCGGTAACTTTACTTTATTGTACTAATTGTTAAAAGAATATGAAACCTTACGGGCGGCCGCTGGCCGCCCGTTTTCTTTCAGATTAATTGCGTATCTTTGAGCGCAATTCAAATTGGAATTGCAATGCCAAATAACAACAATAAAGTTCTCAGTTTAGGATTGACGTACGACGATGTTTTGCTCGTGCCGAATTACTCTGAAGTATTGCCACGTGATGTGGATCTATCCTCGAAATTCACCCGCAATATTGGGATGAAAACCCCTATTGTTTCTGCAGCCATGGATACGGTAACAGAGAGCGCTATGGCCATTGCTATTGCTCAAGAAGGCGGTATAGGTGTGATCCATAAGAACATGACCATAGAGCAACAAGCCATGGAGGTTCGCAAAGTAAAGCGAGCGGAAAGTGGAATGATCTTGGATCCTGTCACCTTAAGTAAAGACGCTACCGTTCGTGATGCGAAGGCGATGATGGCAGAATTCAGAATTGGAGGTATTCCGGTGGTAAATGACGATAAAGAGCTTATCGGTATTATCACCAACCGCGATCTAAGATTCGAGAAAAATAACGATCGCCTCATTGATGAGGTGATGACAAAGGAGAATTTGGTAATTACTAAGCCGAATGGCACCATGGACGAGGCTGAAGCAATTCTTCAAGAATTTAAAATCGAAAAACTACCTGTGGTCGATGTCAACAATAAATTGGTTGGGTTGATTACCTACAGAGATATCACGAAGATTAAGATCAAGCCAAACGCCAATAAAGATCAATACGGTCGTTTGCGTGTTGCAGCTGCGGTAGGTGTCACTCCTGATGTAGTAGATCGAGTAGCTGCGCTGAACGAGAGCGGTGTGGATGCGGTTATCATCGACACAGCACACGGACATACCAAGGGTGTGGTCACTGCCTTGCAAAGCGTTAAGGCCAAGTTCCCGGATTTGGATGTAGTTGTTGGAAATATTGCTACGGCTGAAGCAGCATTGTATTTGATGGAGGCCGGTGCCGATGCCGTTAAAGTGGGTATTGGTCCAGGTTCTATTTGTACCACTCGTATTGTCGCAGGTGTGGGATATCCTCAGTTAAGCGCGGTAATGGAGGTGGCCAAGGCCATTGATAACCGAATCCCAGTCATTGCTGACGGTGGAATTCGATTCACGGGTGATATTGTAAAGGCTATTGCTGCCGGCGCCGATTGTGTGATGTTGGGCTCTATGTTCGCAGGAACCAAGGAAAGTCCAGGAGAAACTGTGATCTACGAAGGAAGAAAGTATAAAACATATAGAGGTATGGGTTCCGTGGAAGCCATGTCTGACGGTTCGAAAGACCGTTATTTCCAAGACGTTGAGGACGATGTGAAAAAGCTCGTTCCTGAAGGTATTGTTGGTCGTGTTCCTTACAAAGGGGAAGTAGGAGAGGTGATGTACCAATTCATTGGTGGATTGCGTGCAGGAATGGGCTATTGTGGCTCGAAAAACATTCCTACCCTTAAGGAAACTGCACGATTCGTACAGATTACTTCAGCCGGTATGCAGGAAAGCCATCCGCACAACGTTAGTATTACAAGAGAAGCACCTAACTACAGCAGATAAATGAAGAAGATTAGATTGGTACTCCTTGCCGCATTGGCAATGGGGTTAGGAGCAAACGCTCAAGAGAATTCCGTTTTATTCCAAGTAGGTGATGTTGTCGTTACTGTCGATGAGTTCACTGCTGTGTATGAGAAAAACAAAGGCGTGGGAGCGGCCATCGATCCCAAGACTCCTGAGGAATACTTGGACTTGTACATCAATTTTAAATTGAAAATTGCCGAAGCATATGCGCAACGCCGCGATACTGCTGCTCAGTTTTTGAGTGAATTTGGGGGATACAGAGCACAATTGGCCAAACCTTATTTAAGTGATCAAGGTGCAGAGCAAGAGCTTTTGAGTGAGGCCTATACACGTATGCAAGAGGAAGTTCGCGCCTCTCACATCATGATTGCCTTAGACGGTGATGCATTACCGGCGGATACCTTGAAGGTATACAATCAGCTTATGGACTTACGTGCTACTATATTGAAAGGCAAATTGACCTTTGAAAATGCAGCACGTACACAAAGTGCAGATACGTGGAGCGCAAAACAGGGCGGGGACCTTGGTTTCTTCACGGCTTTCAGCATGGTATATCCATTTGAATCAGCATCTTACGAGCTTGGACAGGGGGAGATTAGTATGCCCGTTCGTACACAATACGGGTATCACTTGATCAAGACTACTGACCGCCGTCCGGCGAGTGGAACAGTGCGTGTTCGTCATATTTTCTTTGCGGAAAATAATGGCGCGGAAGCAGCTCAAGCAAAGCGTGCAGAACGCAGTGCCCAAGAAATATACACTCGCCTACAGAACGGGGAGTCTTTCATGGATCTGTTGGAGTATAGCGAAGACCGTCGTACGAAGGATAAAATGGGTGAGTTGCCGGAGTTCGGGATCAATAAAATGATGCCAGCGTTTGAAGAGGCAGCGTTTGCCTTAGAAAATCCAGGGGATTATTCGGCGCCTGTACAAACCACTATTGGATG
Source organism: Schleiferiaceae bacterium (assembly GCA_022424815.1). Classification (GTDB taxonomy): domain Bacteria; phylum Bacteroidota; class Bacteroidia; order Flavobacteriales; family Schleiferiaceae; genus UBA10364. The sequence continues at coordinate 10,880 of JAKMGS010000013.1, forward strand.
GCACGTGATCCAATTGATTGAGAAGAAGCCTATAGGTTCTTTTGACTCGATGGCAAAGGAGTTGAGCAAGAAAGTGAAGCGAGATAGCAGAAATGCCATTGGTGCCAAGCGTTTTGTAAAGCAACTCAAGCAAGATTACAATTTCAAAATTGACGAGAAGGGCTACGCTTATGCACTCAAGTTGGTGAACATGGACGCCTTTGAAAATCATACTTGGGAAGTTCCTGCGAGATATCAGAATCGTACGGTAGCAACGTTCGCTGATCAAAAAGTTAGAGTATCAGACGTATTGCCGTTCTGGGTACAGAATCAGCAAGCTGAGGTTGGTGGTAAAGGCGAGGAGTTTTTACGCTTACAATTCAATACCCTATGTAATGATAAGGTCGTAGTCTACGAGGACAGTCAATTAGAAACTAAGCATGCAGATTTTCGGAATTTGGTTCGCGAGTATCGGGAGGGTATTTTACTTTTCGATTTGACACAAGACGAAGTTTGGGACAAGGCTGCTAAGGATAGTGCTGGTATAGCTTTGGAGTATGAGCGCATCAAGGAGAACTATCGTTGGGACGACCGTATTACCTATAATTATTGGGTTTGTAAGGAAATAAAGGATGCCAAGCGTATTACAAAATGGTTATTAAAAGACCGTCGTGATAAGGTAGATCAGTTGCTTGAAAGCCAGGAAGCCTTGAGTATTGCCTATGCTTCAGGGATGGCACAACAAAAAGATGAGCCTGTATTGCAAGAAATTTGGAATATGGAACAAGGAGTATATGGTCCAGCAGAGCTCTCCACTGGAGATTATGCTGTGTTGTTGGTAGAGGATAGCCACCCTTCGGGTCCTAAAGCCTTGAACGAGATCAAGGGATTAGTCATTGCGAGCTACCAAGACCAATTAGAAAAAACTTGGGTGGCCTCGCTTCGACAGAAGTTTGATATCCAAGTTAACGAAGAGGTTAAAGCTCAGGTTTTTGAAGCTTTGAAATAGTGCGTAATCTCCTGTACATAGGAATTTGTGCGCTGGCTGTATCCTGTGCCCCAAGGGTAGAGGATCCAACCCTATTGGCTCAGTTGGGTTCTGAAAAACTTTATTTAGAGGATTTACGTGATAGATTGCCTGCATCTGGTTCAATGGAGCCTGCGGATAGTTTGGGTTATGTGGACCTATTAATCACCAGTTGGGCAAAAAATCAGCTTCTCGTGCAAGCAGCCGAGTTCAACTTAAAGACTGAATTGCAGGATTTTGAAGACCTAGTCACCCAATACAGGAACGACTTATTGAAGCATGCCTATATTGACCAGTATATCAATCAGTATTTAGATACAAGTATTACTGAAAAAGAAATCCGTGATTATTACGAGGAGAACAAAGCGAGTTTTGAGCTTAAAGACCATATAGTACAAGCTCGATACATTGCTGCTCCATTAGAAGCTCAAAAAGTTGACGAGGCCAAAAGGTGGTTTGCTTCTTCTAATGGATTTAAAGAATTTTCAGAATGGGCAGATGTTTTTGCTAGTAAACAGAGTAATTATCAAGATTCAACGTGGATCCCCTTAGGAGATTTCATTAGGGAAATTCCAATCGAAGCTAATAATCCATACACCTTTATCAACCGAACTAAGAAATTTACGTGTGAAGACACAGTTCTTGTGTATTTTGTTGAAATAAATGATGTTCGATTACAGGATAGCTATAGTCCATTAGAATATGTGGAAGAGCGAATTCGTAAGGTGTTAATAAACAAACGTCGATTGAAACTCATCGAACGAATTGAAGAAAATATCATTGAAGATGCAATTGAAGAAGGCACACTTATTATTTACTAGTTTCTTTTTAGGGGCTACCCTTTTTGCGCAGGCACAACCAAAGACTGTAGATGGTGTAGCCGCGATTGTAGGAGGGGACATCATACTAAAAAGTGAAATTGAAGAACAGTATGAGGTCTTCAATCGTCAAAATTTTGGACAATCAGTAACTTATTGTGAAGTCTTTGAAGAACTGCTTTTTCAAAAGTTATTAATCCATCATGCAGAAATAGATTCAGTCACTGTTGGCGAAGAAGAAGTTGAGGCAAATATGGACCGTCGTATTCAACAATTGATCATGCAAATGGGTGATCAGCAAAAGCTTGAAGAATTCTATGAAAAGTCCGTAGTAGAGATAAAAGAAGAGATGCGTGAGCTTATTCACGACCAATTAGTCGCGCAGCGTATGCAAATGACAGTTGTGGAGGGGATTGAGGTGACGCCTTCAGAGGTACGTTCTTTTTACGAGAGCCTTCCCAGTGATAGTGTGCCATTGATCAATGCGGAGGTAGAATTGAGTCAAATTGTTAAGTACCCAGAAGTATCACAAGAAGCAGAGCAGGAGGTCATAGATAAATTGTTGGCCTTAAAGGAACGGATAGAAAATGGTACGAGTTTTTCTTCTATGGCCATTCTCTACAGTGAAGATCCTGGTTCAAACAAAAAAGGAGGAGAATACAAAGGAATTCAACGTGGTGTATTCGTAAAAGAATTCGAGGCTGTAGCCTTTAACTTGCGTAAGGGTGAGATCAGTAATCCCTTCAAAACAGAATTTGGTTATCACATTGTACAGCTTTTAGAAAAGAGGGGTGAAGAGTTGGATTTACGTCACATCTTGATCAAACCCAAGTTAAGCCAAGCGGATTTACAAGAGGCCAAGAATTTTCTAGACAGCGTTGCTAGTGCTATCAACTCTGGCGAGATGACATTTGAAGAGGCGGCTCGTAGATTCAGTGAAGATGAAAATACTCGATTCAATGGAGGCCAAATGAGTAACTTTCAGAATGGGAACAACAAGTTTGAAATAAGCCAACTAGATCGTTCCCTTTTCGGAATCGTCAATAATATGGCATCAAAGGAAATTTCAGAATCAACCTTTTTTGTTTCGGACGATCAGCGTGAAGCGTTCAGAATCATTAGGCTTGATGAAAAATATGAACCGCATAGGGCAAATTTGGATCTCGACTTTACCAGGATTAAGGGATTTGCATTGCAGGAAAAGCAAGCACGCACTGTTAATGAATGGAAAGAAGAAAAATTACAAGAAACTTTCGTTCGAGTGAACCCAGGATATTATCCGTGTGATGAATTTTTAGAGGGCTGGAATTCAAACAATGACTGAAGAAAGAATCATCGAAATACTCGAGAACGCACCTGAGCGTATTAATGCTTTTAAAAAGGAGATTGCGAAAGTCATCATTGGGCAAGAAGAAGCGGTTGACTTAATTGTCCTCAGCATTTTATGTCAAGGTCATAGTTTGCTGGTCGGGGTTCCTGGATTGGCGAAAACATTGCTTATTACCTCTGTTTCTCAGGCGCTTGGATTAGACTTTTCAAGGATTCAATTCACACCTGACTTAATGCCTTCGGACATAACAGGGACTGAAATGCTGAATGCACAACGTGAGTTCGTATTTCACAAAGGACCTGTCTTTGCCAACATTGTGTTGGCTGATGAAATCAACCGAACACCACCAAAAACCCAAGCCGCATTGCTAGAAGCAATGCAAGAACGCAAGGTTAGTGTAGCTGGCAATACGATGGATCTGCCAAATCCCTTTTTTGTTTTAGCAACACAGAACCCAATTGAGCAGGAAGGAACGTATCCCTTACCAGAGGCACAACTCGATAGATTCCTTTTTAATATTCGAATGGAATATCCCTCGGAAGCTCAAGAAATTGCGGTTGTACAAGCTACTACCATCAATGAAAAGCCAGAGGTCATGCCTTGTATGAGTGCACAGGATATTAAGGAACTCCAGTATGCCTTAAGGGCCGTACCTGTGGCGGATGATGTTGTTGCTTATGCTGTTTTATTAGTGCGACAAACACGTCCAGGTCAATCGGATAGCCATGTGGTAGCTAATGATTACTTCAGTTGGGGTGCAGGGCCACGGGCTTCCCAAAGTTTAGTTATTGCGGCAAAAGCAATTGCAATGGCACGAGGCGAAGGCAGTCCTTCTATGGCCCACATTCGCGAGGCCGCGCCTGCCGTGTTGCGCCATAGAATTGCTATCAACTACAAAGCCAAGGGCGAGGGATTGGATGTAGATGACTTGATTCAGCGAATGCTGTAAGCTGTTAATACGCGTTAAAAAATCTATCCTTTTCTACTAAGCGTGTACCTTAGTACTGTGTTCAAGGTTTTACTGTTTAAATTGAAAAATCATTCTTCCACAGCAATACTGACTGCGGCAGTATTGGGTGCCCTTTATCTACAATTAAGCTTGTTGTCTGGGGAATTAGAGCTACAACGACAGCAATACGAGACCAACATCGGTGAAATGGCCTCCAACTTAAATAACCGAGTACGTCTACACATGCGTCGCAAAAGCATGGGTATGCGTCAAGGAATGGTGTCAAGAGATAGTACCTACACCATAACCACCCCTTTGGGTACAACGACGTTGAGATGGTCCACGGGACAATCTCGTAACCCTTACGGGCTGGGTGGAATTGACACCTCATATTTAGGCGGAATTTTCGATAATTTCCAGAGTAATTTGCCCTGGGAAACTCAATTGTCCTTTTCTGAAATGGACAGTATTCTTTCTGCAGAATTAAGGGCCCAAGGAGTGACAGTTGAGCCAAAATGGAGCGTAGTCGAGAATGGTTATCTGAGTACATTAACCTCTGATGGATTTGACCCGAAGTTGGTCAAATACAATTATGTATTAGCCGAAAGCTTTTTTGGTCCAACACGCCAACTTTTATTGTATTTCCCACGAGAAGGATTTTTCCTTGCGAAACGTGTTTATCTAAGTTTGTTAGCAGCTTTGTTGTTCGCGGCAGTCATTCTAATCGCTTTCTTTGGGGTACAGCGACAGGGCCGACGCCAGAAGCGCTTAGCAGCAGTTAAAAGCGATTTCATTAACAATATGAGCCACGAGTTTAAAACACCGCTGGCCACCATTAATTTGGCCGTCGATTCTCTTATGAAAAATGGAGAGAAAATGGACAATGCGCAAATGCGCAGCTATTTTGAAATTATCAAGGCAGAAAACAAGCGAATGAACGCTCAGATGGAGAGTGTATTGCAAATGTCCATGATGGACAAGGAGGAACTTACTTTGGATAAGGAATGGCTGAAGCTAGATCAATTAGTAGAGGAAGCGGTCGATCATTTCCGTTTAAATGTCCAAGATCGTGGTGGTTGGATGGACCTTCACATGGTGGAAGGCAGCTACGATTTCTTGGGCGATAAAACTCAATTGAAAAGTGCTTTGACAAATTTGATTGATAATGCCATAAAATACAGTACAGCTGAACCTAAAATAACTATAAAATTGGGTTTAAGTGAATACGAGTATTTTATTGATATTAAGGATAATGGAATAGGTATGGATGAGGAAACTCAGATTCAGGTCTTTGACCGATTCTTCCGTGCTACCAAAGGAAATATTCACGATGTGAAAGGGCACGGATTAGGCCTTTCCTTCGTTAAAGAAATTATAGAAAAACACCGTGGTAGGATCACATTGAAAAGTGCACCCGGTGAAGGAACCACATTTACCTTAGCATTACCAAGAAAATAGATATGGATAAGCAGCACATTTTACTGGTAGAAGATGATATCAACTTCGGCAATCTTTTGCGAGATACTTTGACTTTCAACGATTACGAAGTTACCCTGGAACGCGATGGTGTTCAAGGCTTACGTGCTTTTAAGCAAGGCACCTTTGACCTGTGTATTTTCGACATTATGATGCCTAAGAAAGACGGCCTCACCCTAGCCACAGAGGTGAAAGAGATTGATAACGGTCAACCCCTTATTTTTCTCACGGCAAAAGGGCAGAAGGAGGATATTATCGCCGGATATTCGGCTGGGGCGGATGATTATTTAGTAAAGCCCTTTGATACAGATGTTTTGCTGTATAAAATTCAAGCCATCATTGGCCGCAAATCTGCGGAAGTTGAAGAGGAGCCGGATGAACTGACCATAGGTAATTTCAAATTTTACCCTAAGATTCGTCAACTAGGCATTGATGGAGAGGTGGTTCGGTTGAGTCCCAAGGAAAGTGATCTACTCAAGTTGATGATCGTACACCGCAATCAACTATTGCCCCGTTCGAAGGCACTCTTAAAGATTTGGAAAGAGGATAACTATTTTACTGGGCGTTCCATGGATGTATATGTGGCGAAGCTTCGCAAATACTTGCGTCCAGACGAGCGATTGCGTATTGAAAATGTTCACGGCGAAGGCTTCCGATTGGTAGACGAGAACTAGCGTTCGCGCCGACCTGGGTTAGTGTGCTTGGCGAGAATTCGCTTGGATTCTACCCCAGCAGATTTGGACTTTTTTGTGGCGTACAGCGTGTCACTGGCATGTTTTCGAGCTCTTGACAAATCCACAATCGGTACGGCAGGGTAATCGCCCAGGCTGATGTTTTCCATCGCTAATTGCAAAGGAGGAATGTTCCACGGTTCATGGATGTACTCTTCCGGTACTTGGGCCAATTCTGGTATCCATTCCTTGAGAAATATTCCCTTAGGATCGTGGTCCTGACTTTGTTTGATCGGATTGTAGATTCGGATGGTATTCACCCCTGTATAGCCGCTCTGCATCTGGAATTGAGGGTAGTGGATGCCGGGTTCGAAATCAGTGAATAGACTCGCGAGGTAATCTGCCCCGGGTTTCCAAGGCAGCCAAAGGTATTGGCTGTAGAAACTGACGACCATGGCACGCATTCTAAAATTTAGGTAACCGGTGGCGTCCAAACAGCGCATGCAAGCATCGACCAAAGGCACGCCGGTGCGTCCCATTTTCCAAGCGGTGAACTTTTCTTCGTCCATCTTTTTGGTGGCATCCACGGCGATAAAGCCTCGATTGATGGGGACTTGCTCGTATTCTATTTCGCTTTCGAATTTTTGCATGAAGTGGCTCTGCCAGCGCAATCGGTCCTGGAAGGCTTTGAGGTTGCGTTTGCTGCCCGGCACCTCGAGATCGCGCGAGTGTTGAAATACTTGGCGTACACTCAGGTTTCCCCAGGCCAAATGCGGCGATACTCGACTGCATCCACGGCGGCTCTCCCTAGGTTTGGAAATGCTGCGCGCGTACACTGTAATTCGATCCAATAAGAAAGAATCCAGCACCTTGTGGGCACGAATGATGCCGCCGCGTTGGTAGAGGTTTTGGGCTAGTTCGGGCGCTTGGGCGGACCAGTGAGGGAAGGGGTTGGTGGTGAGGAGCGTCCTACAGAGCTCCATATTAAGAGGCTCTATAGGCGCATGGATATTCGTATACCAATTCTTCAACCAGTACTTGCGTTGCCTCAACCCTCGAGCCACACCGAAGGTGGGAAACTCATGCCACGAAATATTTCGCTTTTTGCACCACTCTGCAAGGGCGAGATCACGGTCGAAGGTCCATTGAATGCCCACTTCCTGATGACTGTAGATGCCTTTAATCTCAAACCGTTGTTCGCAGGCCTCAAAGAATTCCAAAGCTTCGCAGCTTAGCGCATGTACTTTTTGCTGTCCTAGGACTTCATTCATAGCCGCCACAGAATCCCAAACGAACTGCCAGTGGCGATCCGAATATTGAATCTGATTCCATTGGGTAGGTTCCTTTAGATAAATGGCAAGGAGGGGTAAGCCAGCTTGCAATGCAGATTGTAGTGCAGCATGATCCTGCCAACGCAGGTCACGCTTGAGCCACAGTATACTGATTGCGGGCTTGGCCATGTTTAGATGATGCTTTGTCCCCCGTCTACATGTAGGATTTGGCCTGTAATCCAAGAACTTTTATCGCTCAAAAGGAAGGCTGCCATCTCGGCAATATCTTCTACTTCACCCACGCGCTTCATTGGATTGTTGGCGCCAATTGCTTCCTTCTTTTCTGGTGTGGAAAGAAGCCTCCCTGCCAGCGGAGTATCGGTCAAACTCGGGGCAATAGCGTTAATACGCGCCTTCGGTGCCCATTCTGAGGAAATGGCACGTACCAATCCTTCAATCGCTCCTTTCGAGGCGCTTACCGTTGCGTGAAAGGGCATGGCTCGTTGTACGGCAACGGTTGAGAATAATAGGCAAGAGGGAATAGAATCAGGATTGAAGTTGGCGGCAGCGGCTTGTAGTGCTTTTACTGCGCCCATCACGTGGATTTGGAAATCTTCTTCGAAGATCTCTGGCTTGAGGCCTTTGAATGGCTTGAGGTTAATGGTGCCGACGCTGTACATCAGTCCATCAATGCGCTCGGGCATACGGTCTTCCCAAGAATCGGTCAATACATCAAATTCTTCCCATTCAATGGTATGCGCAGGTCCCTCGTATGGGGTTCGGCTAAAAACAGATACGGAGTGGCCTTCGGCGGCTAGGAGTTCAGCGGTTGCTTTGCCAATGCCTTTGCTACCGCCTACGATTACATAGTGTTTCATTCTAGTACTTTGTTCTAAGAGTACAAACCCAATTTTGCTTACTCTGTTCAATTCCGCATGAAAATCCCACGGGCCCGCCGTATTTTAGGACTTTAAACCCATATGCATGAAAACCCTATCCATCGGTTCCCATTCTTTGTCCTATTCAGAGTACCAGCACATTGCGGAAGGTGCGGTAAAACTTGCCTTGAGCGATGATGCCGCCGCTAAAATCCGTGCATCGCGCGCCTTTTTAGAAGATAAAACCGCACGCAGCGAACGACCCATTTACGGTGTTAATACTGGATTTGGCAGCCTCTGTAACATTGAGATCAGCGAGGAGGATTTGGGATTGCTTCAAACAAATTTGGTCCGCTCTCACGCTTGTGGGATGGGGGAATATGTGCGCCCTGAGGTCATTCGATTAATGATTGCCCTCAAGCTCAAAAGTTTCGCGGTGGGCGTTAGCGGCATTCGATTGGAAGTGTGTCAAAGCCTGGTGGATCTATACAATAGTGGCGCACTGCCCGTGATCTATAGCCAGGGCTCTTTAGGAGCATCGGGGGATTTGGCGCCATTGGCACATATGAGCTTGCCCTTACTAGGAGAAGGATCGTTGTGGTGGAATGGCGAGATAGTGGATACAGAGGTCGTGTTGAAAGCGCTTGGATCGAACGCTTGGAGCACGCATATCTTGGCCTCTAAGGAGGGTCTGGCTTTGCTCAACGGGACCCAATTCATGGCTGCACACGGCATGTTCGCCATGCTACATGCGAGAAGATTGGATTATTTCGCAGATAAAATAGGCGCCTTATCTACCGCCGCCCATGACGGTAGAATAGAACCCTTCACGGCAGGTGTGAATGCCACACGACCGCAGCCTGGGCAGGTCATGACCGCAAGTCGAATTCACCATTGGTTGAAAGAGGCGCCGATCATGCACAGCCCAAAATCCCATGTTCAGGATCCCTATAGTTTCCGGTGTATGCCACAGGTACACGGCGCCTCTAAAAATGCCTTGATGCACGCTATGCAGGTCATAGGTACCGAGGTGGATGCTGCGACAGATAATCCGGTGGTGTTGGAAGAGCAAGATGCGGTGATCAGCGCCGGTAATTTCCATGGACAGCCGTTGGCCTTGGTGTTGGATTACGCTGCGTTGGCCTTGCACGAATTGGGCAGTATTTCCGAACGCCGTACCTACCAATTAATTTCAGGGCGTCGCGGATTGCCGCCGTTTCTCACCCCAAACCCTGGTTTGAACAGTGGTTTGATGATTGCGCAGTACACGGCTGCAGGTATTGTCAGTCAAAATAAACAGTATTGTACACCGGCCTCCGCTGATAGTATCGAGAGTTCGAACGGACAGGAAGACCACGTGAGTATGGGGGCCAATGCAGCCACGAAATTGCTCAAGGTGGTGGACAATTTGTACAGTATTTTAGGAATCGAATTGATCAATGCCGCCCAGGCCGTTGACCTCAGAGGTTGTGACGTAGGGGCGGGGTTGAAGGGGTTATTGGACCAATTCCGCCATCGCGTACCTACGCTCAGTGATGACCGATACCTTCATCCAGAATTGGTCACGGCAGCTAACTTCTTGAAGTCCGAGGCGTTGGTAGAAGAAAGCGTACTTTTGTCCCTAAACTAAGACATCCCATGAGCCAAGACCCCTTTAAAGGACTCAGAGAAAAGCTGGAAGAGCGTCCCTGGCCCAACCTATACCTCTTCAAATTCATCGTACCTGCAGATGCGAAGTCCATCGCCGCAACAGAAGCCCTTTTTGATAGTAACATCGCCCAAGTAGAATTGCGTCAAAGTAAAACTGGGAAGTTTGTGTCGGTCAGTGCGAAGGAAATGATGATGGATGTCGATAGTATCATCGCACGTTACGAAAAAGCAGTACAGATCGAAGGATTGATGGCCCTTTAGGTCCAGCCTTCATATACTCCTAATCCAAAGAGGGCATAGTCGAGTTTTGCTGGGTCCTCTGGCGAGATAGCTCGTATACGGGTGTCCAATTCCCGTACCGCCTTCCAATCGTTTTGTTTTCGCTCCAAAATCCCCAAGCTGCGCGCCACCCGCCCGCTATGTACATCTAAGGGTAGCGAAAGAAGCTTTGGACTGACTTCTTCCCACAATCCGAAATCAATGCCTTCGGTATTGGGTCGTGCCATCCAGCGGCTGTACATCACAATACGCTTGCAGGCGCTTCCACCTTCTGGATCTCCGAAGTGCTTCGCGGCTCTTGCGGGCAAACCATTGCTTAAGAGAAATTTCTTGAAGGCATGAAAGGCGGGCCCCAGGTCTTGGCTGTGAGGATTGAGGTGGGACGCAAAGAATTGGCCGATACTTTCATATTCCGCATACAGCGCTTGTAACCCCATCACAATACCTTGTACATCAACGGCTTGGAAAGTGCGGTGTTTGAAACCTTCAAAGGTCGTGAGATCACCTGCTGTGGCGTCCTTAACGAAATTTCCAGGATCTTGGTCCATGCGGTCCATGAGTTCCGTGCTTTTCGCGATAATGGTCTTGCGATTGCCCCAGCTCAGCGTCGCGGCAATCAAACCGCTTATTTCTATATCCTCTTGGGAAGTGAATCGATGGGGAATTTGAATGGGGTCGTCTTCTACGAAACTTTTGGTCGCGTACTGGGTCGCTTTATCTACGAGAAAAGAAGCTAATTCTTTGGGATCCATTAGGCCAGCATACCGTCGCGCATGGTCCACTTAGTCTTGCCTAATGCCGCCAATGCTTTGTTGTGCGTCACTACCACCACCGTTTGGCCGTGCTTTTCGTTAAGCTCTTTTAAAATGGCATGAACTTCATCTGCGTTCTTGCTGTCCAAGTTTCCTGTCGGTTCGTCGGCCAGCAGCACATCAGGCGCATTCATC
>JAKMGS010000192.1 GCA_022424815.1 Schleiferiaceae bacterium
GGTAAGCTACACCGCCGTCTGGATGAGGGGGCACAAGGGTATCTTGACCGAATACCTGTGCGATGTAGGTTCTGTTTTGTTGTGGTCCATCGCCATAGAACCCGGCCATCCATACCTCTGCAGGGATGAGCTCACCATTCGCATCATACATGTTCTGGATCGCAAAGTAGTCACCCCAACGCTCATAGCTGTCGCTGTGACGGTCTACATACGTCGTACCGGCCTTAAGGTCAATAGGATCAGAGAAGGTAGTGTCGTTACCCAATTGCACTGCACCAACCCCAGGATGCCCCTGTATGGAGGTGTAGTTAAACCCAATGAGGCACTGAATTTGATTGGGGTGTGCTCCCGTCCAGGCAATATTAGGGTAGCCATAATCTCTATCGTTGTGGTAGAATACTCGAGCGCTAACCTGAGGAGTTTCACCTTGGGCATTCGATATATAACCGTGGTAGATCCCTGCATTGGGGTTATTACCGTGGGTGGTGGTGCTTACAAATTGAATCCAATCGTCCTTTTGAATAGCCCCTAAAACGCGTCCATCGTTTGTCTGAAGTCCCTTTGTCGCATCCGAGGTATCCGTATCCCCTTGTTTTCCATTGGGCGGAACACCGTAGGGTAGGTTTGCAATTAATGCTTTGGTATCAATTGTTGTATCCGCACCCTCATTGAGCGTAATCAGGAATATAGTGTCGTTCTGAAGATCAAAGTTTCGGTTGGATAAGAACTGAAGCTGGTCAGCAATATTGTCGTGGCCTCGAACCGCGTGGAGGTTCCTTGTAAACTTGCCGTCATGGCTGATCTGGGTATAGACAGTTGCACCTACATCTTGGCCATTAAAGCCCGCCATTTTATCCAGGTGCCAGATCACTGAGCCGTCAAATCCTACCTGCCAACTTACCCCTGGAATGATCAAATTCGCGGTCACCACCAGTCCAGTCTCACTTAATGAAATGGCCGGGAAATCGGTCCATCTATTGTTGTTGAGTGGGTTCCCATTTAACCGGTATACGTGCCATGGGTCAGAAGGGTTGTTGGTTGAACTAAAACAAACAATAATCCTGCTGTTGGCAGCATCATTGTCCTTAAGAAATACGAGTACAAATCGATCTTGAGTAGGATCATAAATCAACTTTGGGTCGTAGTAATTCTCAAAAGCGGTACCACCTGCCATTTGCTGCAGGCTTTTGATACCAATGGGACCGGGCATGAGCAATTCTCCGCTGTTCAAATCAAGTGCCCAAAAAATGGAGTTAACAGCAGCACATAGAATACCGTCCTTGCTGATTGCCATAGCATTGTCGTTCGGAATTCCCCCGGTGTAGTCGTAAGGATTTCCTGCAGGTGTTAATCGGTACAATGAGGTGCCGAAACCTTTGACTGGGGTAGGAGTGGTCTGTGTTTTAGCTGCTGAGCGCACTTGCGGGAAATTGCGGTAATTCTGCAGCTGTTTTTGCTGCGCAATAAAGCTTTTGTAACCGTCTCCACCGGGCACAGGGGCGCCGGTCGGGTATAAAAATCCTAAGGCTTGTGAAGAATTTTGGGCAGGGTCAATGGTGCCGACAAACTCCGCCGTCATTTTCTTCGATACAAAGGAAGTGTTTTGGGCGAACAATGGTCCACTAATTACTGCAAGAACAAGCCATAGTTTTTTCATCACACTTGAATTACTCCGGGGTTATATACTTTATGCTCAGGGTTGTTATTGGCCATCTCTAGGCCATAACTGAGCCAATTCCGTGTTTCGGCAGGATCAATAATGGCATCTACCCACATACGAGCCGCCGCATAATACGGACTCGTTTGCATTTCATAGCGTTCTTCGATGGATTTTTTTAGGTCTTCCATTTCCGATTCATTCAATTCCTTGCCGCTCTTTTTAATCCTCGCCGCTTCAATCTGCAAGAGCACCTTTGCGGCTTGGGCTCCGCCCATCACCGCAAGTTTTGCATTGGGCCAAGCCAAAATGAGTCGAGGATCGTACGCGGTGCCGTTCATGGCGTAATTGCCGGCACCATAGCTGTTACCCACTATTACAGTAAACTTGGGAACTACACTATTGGCAACAGTATTGACCATTTTTGCGCCGTCTTTGATGATGCCGCCGTGTTCACTTTTACTGCCCACCATAAAGCCAGTGACGTCTTGAAGGAAAACTAGAGGGATTTTCTTCTGATTACAATTGGCTACAAAACGAGAGGCTTTATCCGCACTATCGCTGTAAATGACTCCGCCAAATTGCATTTCGCCTTTTGCATTTTTCGTCACCTTTCTGTTGTTGGCAACAATACCTACTGCCCATCCATCAATTCGGGCATAACCACATAGGATGGTCTTGCCGTAGGTCGCTTTATATTCTTTCCAGCTATCAGCATCGACGAGGCATTCGATAATCAATTTTGAATCGAACGGCTTTCCATCGAAAGGAATGTGACCGTAAACTTCGTCGCTCGGTCTAGCCGGCGATTTGGCCTTTACCTTGCTGAAACCTGCTGTCGGACGTGCGCCCATTTTATCAACTAAGTCTTTAATGGTGGTCAATGCTTCTGCATCGTCTTCACATTTGTAATCAGTGACGCCGCTCAAGTCGCAGTGCGTATCAGCACCGCCTAAAGTTTCATTATCAATGTCTTCACCTATAGCAGCCTTCACCAAAT
>JAKMGS010000193.1 GCA_022424815.1 Schleiferiaceae bacterium
GTAGGATAGAACGCACCTCCGTAATTCCCAGCGGCTTTTGTAAATCCGATACCACCACCAGTCGCACGGGTATATTCTTGCTCGATTTTTACCTTCACTGTACCGCTGTAATATGGCCCAACAGGACAAGTCAGGATACAGAAGGTATAATCGTCACTCTGACGAGCTGCAATAAATTCAGAAGAAGCAAACAAGAATGGACGGATGTACAAGCTATGATCTTCTGCAGACGGGACCCATTGGGCGTCGATTTCCAAAAGCCTCTTCAAACCGTCCATGAAGATATTTTCAGGAACCTCAGGCATCATCAGACGCTCGGCACTTTTGTTCAATCTTGCGAAGTTATCCAGTGGACGGAACATACTGATCGTACCGTCTGCCTTGCGATATGCTTTCATGCCTTCAAAGGCTGCCTGACCGTAATGCAAGGCATGCAAACCATAGGAAAACTCCAACTGTCCATATGGACGAATTTCAGGCTCAAGCCATTGGCCATTTTTGAAGTGACACACCAACATATGATCCGACATGTATTTCCCAAAAGGAAGGTTTGAAAAATCTATCGAGCCTATGTGGCTTTGTGTGGTCAATTCTATTTTCATGCACTGCTGTTTTGGGACCACAAATGTACTAAATTTGTAGCTAGAAATGGACCGGTATGAATATGTAATTAGCGGTGCATCATAGAATTAACCTATTATCATTACCATGAAGCAACTCTTTTTTGCAAGCCTCGTAGCATTTACTCTTTTTTCATGCCAAAGCGCTAATAATAACGAGCATTACTCGCAAGATGCGCAAGAATCGTCCGTGACTAAATATTACAATTATGGGGACAGTACCTTCTTTGTGGAGAGCGCTTTTTCTGCAGCAGAATTAGTTTCAAACTTTGCTCCTTCAGGAGAAGATACTGCTTGGGCCACTGTTGCTGGACCTATTACCCAAGTATGTACTACCAAAGGTTGTTGGATGAGTACTGCCATTGATTCAAGCAACAATCTTTTCGTGGATTACGATTACGAATTCTTGCTCCCCACCAACAGCCAGGGCCAAAATATGGTGATGTACGGGTACATCTATTGGGATACAACGACCGTAGCTCAGCTACGTCATTATGCCGAAGACCGTGGTGCTAGCCAAGAAGAGATCGATGCCATTACAGAGCCTGTAGCAGAATATATGTTCAAGGCCAAGGGAGTGAAAATAGAACGTCCTACCGATGCATAAGATTCTAACGCTTTCGTTTATCCTAGGACTCATTGCGCTCGCAAGTTGCAGTGGGCCCGAAAAAGAATCGACTCCTAAACAAAATTGGACCCCTGAACTAGATCAACCAAGTGAACTCGCGCAAATCATGCGCGACATGCACGAGGAGGCAACAAATCGTAAAATATCACTGGAACAAGGTCAGCTGGACCCGACGCTTTCAGAAACTTTGTTCGACATGATTACTGCGCATCCAACTAAGCCACACATGAAAGGCGAAGGATATGAACCTTACGCTAAGAGTTTCATTGGCACCTATAACCAAATTCATACGGCCAAAGAGGTTAGCGTTCAAATAGAGGCACATAACAATATGGTAGATGCGTGTATCGCTTGTCACTCACAGTTTTGCGACGGCCCTATTTCACGCATCGAAAAGTTGTACGTGAGATAAATGTCAACTGCTGGGGAAAGACATATTACCCAAAGTGCCGACGGTAGTACCACGCTTTGGGTACCAGGCTTGGACGAACATTACCACAGCATTCACGGCGCACTCACAGAAAGCCAACACGTTTTCATCGAAGCTGGGCTCAAGGCAATTGGTAAATCCTCTGTTCGCATATTAGAAGTGGGATTAGGCACAGCCTTAAATGCACGACTCACCTTGGACCAGGCACAACAAGATGGCATAACCATATGGTACGATGCCCTCGAAAAATTCCCGCTGAACAAAGAGGAGATTGCGACTATAGGTTTGCAAGGCATGAGTAAGGAAGAGCCATTTCTGAGCGCCACACCGGGTGACATAACCCAAATAACCGAACGGTTCACCTTTAGACTATTGGTAGAAGATTTGAAGACTTTTGAAGGCGAACAGGATTCTTACGACCTCATTTACTTTGATGCCTTCGCTCCTAGTGCGCAACCAGATCTATGGACTGATGCCGTTTTTGAGAACATGTATGGCTTGCTAAAGCCCGGTGGCGCATTGGTCACCTATTGTGCCAAAGGCGTGGTGAAGCGCTCGATGAAAGGAGCGGGATTCGAGGTAGAAGCCTTACCTGGCCCTCCGCGGAAGAGGGAAATGACTAGAGCATGGAAAAGATAGAGCCAACCAAATTCACACCGCGTTGCTACGCCTTTATTCAAAATCAAGAAGGTGCCGTATTGGTCTTACGGGAACTTTGGAGCGGCGTACACTTGAATAAGTTGCCCGGAGGTGGTCAAGAGGTAGGCGAAGGCATGTACGAATGCTTGAATAGAGAAATTCAGGAAGAATTCAGTGCGTTTAGTGGACCGCTGCATTGGACCCACATCTATACTCCAACTCATGCGTTTGTTTCTAGATTTCGTCCGGATGAACAGCTCATTCTGAATTACTTCAAAGCGCACGAAGCTGTAGTGGCCGATCAATGGG
>JAKMGS010000194.1 GCA_022424815.1 Schleiferiaceae bacterium
TCTCTAACTTCCCTAAGTTTCCATAATGGACGCGATCAAGCATAGAAAAACCCAAAAAGTATTGGCCAACAGTCCCTGGACACCTTCGTTGACGGAGGTGGAGAGAGAGGAATTGGTCCAAGAACTCCTTACCCTTGCAGCTGCCGCTCCCTATCATTACGAAAGTGCGGCGAAGTATAGAACTGATTTGACCTCAGAATTGCCTTTCCGTTGCTATGTGGCGGATGCGGTACGTTGCCGTGCGGCCGTTGATTTTGCTTCGACAGAGGAGGTGCAAGCAGGGAAAATAGGCCAGATGCTCAATGCTGCTGAGGTATTGCTTGTAGTAACTTGGCTGCCGGATACCTTCGGAGAGCCGGTCGAAAGTAGAGAGCCTATTCCGTTCACAGGGAACTTGAGAAATATGGAGCATCTCGCAGCTACCGGTGCGGCCATTCAGAATATGCTGGTAGGCGCGACGGCCTTTGGGTATCCAAACTACTGGTCGTCAGGCGGAGTACTACGTTTTGATCCGATGCGTACTCATTTCAATATTCCCACCGAAGAGATCATTCTAGGGACCTTATTTATTTTCCCGAAAGATGCAGAATCTCGTGCCGATGAGGTTGTGCCAGGTAAGTTGCGGGATAAGGGAAAGGCGTTGGACACCTGGTCAAAGAAGGTCTGATTTAGGTTGCACTCCCTATGAAAGCGCCGTACTTTTGGAGTAGATGGTATTCCATAAGTACAAAACAATCTTCGTTCATATTCCTAAAGCTGCGGGGCAAAGCGTCGAGGCTTATTTCCTAGGGTTGGAAGATTTATCATGGAGTGAGCGTTTGCCGTTGCTCTTGACGCCTAATGATGAGCCGTCTATCGGTCCGCCTCGCTTGGCGCACTTACAACTGCAGGAATACCTCCATAATCACTACGTTTCAGAAGAACTGTTCGATAAGTATTATAAGTTCGGATTTGTCCGAAACCCTTGGTCTCGTGCAGTGTCTTTTTACAAGTTTCACGGTCACCATCATTTGATGAACTTTGAAAGATTTGTGGATAAGGCCTTGCCAAAGCTGATCAAAACGGAAGGCTGGTTTTACGGTCCTCAATACGATTTCTTTTACCGCGATGGGGTGAACCAAGCAGATTTCATCGGTAAGTTTGAATCTCTTCAAGATGATTTTAAAACGGTCTGTGCCGCACTAGATATTCCTGCGACCGGACTGCCTCACCGCAATAAGAGTGCTGAGAAGGGGGGACTGACTGGATTAAAGAAATTTGGCAATAGATTTTTACACCGTCCTCAAACCTTGCCGGCATTGCTCTTTAGGAAGGGAGATACAGTGAAGAGTAAAGATTTTAAGGAGTACTACACGCCAGAATTGGTCTCGAAAGTTCAAGCGCTATATGCCAAAGACGTTGAGGCTTTTGGTTACTCGTTTGAGTGATTGTTAATTTCCTCCTGCATCGTCAAAAACAATTCCCTCTCGTCCATTCCATCTAGGCTGATCAGTACAGGTATTTCTCCACTAGGATAAAGTGCTAATACCTCGCCAGCGGGTTTGTCAATGAGTAAGTGGTAGCGCGCTTTATTAGGGCCTTTGAACTTGCCTTTTGCCACTTTTCCGGTGGAAATTCCGTGTGAACGGATAGTGATTTCCGGAAGGTTTTCCAACAATGAAATAGAGTCTAAGTCACTGATATTTAGCGAAATATTATAAGGTCCCTGAATTTCTAATTGATTGTTTTCATAGGTCCAGCTACTCTCCCTGTCCGACCAAATGAACAGTCCTACTACAAAGACCAGAGTAAGACTCAATACAATCAATCCGATGGTCGTATTGTTCTTCGTAGCGCTACTCAATCCTTCGTTGTATTTACGAGATGTCCAGAAGAAATAGCCATAGGCGAGAATAGGAGTGATGCCCAAATGGTAGCCGACTAGGTTTGAATCGAGGAGGTGGAAAATCACCGATAACAGGGTATATAAGATTCCAAACCAAATGTGGAAGGTCTTGAACGCCTTGAGGTATTCCATTATGGGAAATTTCTCCTGGTCTTCACGGCTCATCGTGTTGTACCCACTAAGCAGGTATTTCGCATTGCTTGGGGTGATGATAAAACTCATGCTAAAAAACAGCAAACCAAGGCCAATGGATACGTAGATCATGAATGTGATATTTGTTATGCTCGTGCGAAGTGAAAAGTAGCAAATTTGCGCTTATTACTCCGTCATGAAAACTTTCTTTTCGCTCATGTTTGCCGTGGTTCTAGGATGGAATGCACAGGCACAGCACCACCAACATCAGGTGGAACCGGATCCTCACCACCATCGTCATCCCTTGCGTCTCGCATTACTTATTGGCCACGGTATGGTTCCTGAGGTTGGGGGAGAAGGTGTATTCTTTGTGCCTACCTGGGGTATGGATGTGGATTACCACCTCAGTGACCATTGGTCTATCGGTTGGCATAGTGATATTGAGTTGGAAAACTATCTCATTGAAAATGACCTTGGAGAAACTATTGAGCTTCAAACACCGATGGTTTCTACGTTGGATATTTTCTACCGCCTCTCACACAATGTCTTGCTTGGGGTAGGTCCAGGGCTTACTGTGGAAAATGGTGAAATGAAAAGCCT
>JAKMGS010000014.1 GCA_022424815.1 Schleiferiaceae bacterium
ATCGTTTGCTGCAGCTTTCTCCTTCATCTCAGCCACTGGTGTTGCGAGATCTGGAGTAAACGGTCCATTCAAATGTGGTGTCAATTCGTCTAGGTTGATTTCGATCACTTGGTCGAAGTACTGCTCAGGGTTGGCGTACACCTCAGCATCACCCGTCAAGTGCTCAGCTACTGCATCAGCAGCATCTACTACATCTTGACGACCCGTTGCTGCCAAATAGCGACGCATGCTGTCGTCGTAACCGAATGTTGATGTCGTTGCACCGATCTCCGCACCCATGTTACAGATGGTTCCTTTACCCGTAGCGCTCAAGCTCTCTGCACCCTCACCGAAGTACTCAACGATTGCGCCAGTACCGCCTTTCACCGTGAGGATACCTGCCACCTTCAAGATGACATCCTTAGGCGCAGTCCAACCGTTCAAACGACCGGTGAGCTTCACACCAATGAGCTTAGGGAATTTAAGCTCCCAAGCCATTCCCGCCATTACATCTACAGCATCTGCACCACCTACACCGATAGCGACCATACCTAGACCCCCAGCGTTTACTGTATGAGAATCTGTACCGATCATCATACCGCCTGGGAAGGCATAGTTCTCAAGAACTACCTGGTGAATAATACCAGCACCTGGCTTCCAGAAACCGATGCCGTACTTGTTGCATACTGAAGAAAGGAAGTTGAATACCTCGTTATTCTTGTTGATTCCGTCTTGCAAATCTTTATCTGCGCCAATTCTCGCTTGGATCAAGTGATCCGCGTGAGCCGTAGAAGGAACCGCTACTTTGCTTTTACCAGCTTGCATGAACTGCAACAAGGCCATCTGCGCTGTTGCATCTTGCATGGCCACACGGTCGGGTGCGAAGTCTACATAGCTGGCACCACGGTCAAAGGCCTGGTCAGCTGCTCCGTCCCACAAGTGGGCGTATAAAATTTTCTCAGAAAGTGTCAATGGCTTACCCACTGCCTTACGAGCAGCAGCAATACGCTCTGGGTAGCGCTCATACACTTTGCGAATCATGTCGATATCGAACGTCATAGAATCAGAGTTAACTTGTTTAGCGAGCACGAAAATACCACATAATTGGCCACTCACCTAACAGGATTTCGTTAAGAATCAATAGATTGAACCAATGATTCCTACATTCACTTTTTCAAGGAATGGAAATCTATAAATTCGTAAAAAAGAGGGGGTGATTTTGAGGATTATTGAATCCAGACCTTCAAATTGTGGAACCAATTTTCACCTTCCACACGCACTACATACATACCTGTGCTCCAAAGGCCGGTATCGTAACGGTGCAGCATTCGTGGATCCATAGACGCTATTTGCTGCCCTGCCGCATTGTAGATCGTAGTCCCATAAGCTCCGCCCATTGAAATCTCTAGCAATCCATTGCTCTGACGCACGTGCAAATCCTCAAGCACCGTTTGCATAATGTCCAACAACTCAAAGGCCGCTGTGTGTGACGAGTCCTTGGCTGGGTTAAAGCTCCAATCTTTGATGGTAAAACTCTTGGCACTATCCTCTACATCAATGCGCGCCCAACCGTAACAAGCGGTATCGTCCTTCATGATGCGAAGGCCTAAATACCCATCGGTCAAGGGTCCTGCCCAGTTTGAGTTCGGGTAAGCTTGGCCGTCCACGCGGAACGCCATATACCCTATGCTGGTTGAGGCATTGATGCCCTGAAACTGAGCGTTCACATCAATAGTAGTCCCTGGCACCACACGCTCCACGTAAGCAAAACCATTGCTCACACTTCCCATGGCCAAATTCCCTTCGATGCTATCCCCAGGGTGCAGAAGAATGGCGTTCACATTGCCCAACTGTCCACCGCCCAAGATGTGCTCAATGGTAAAGTCAACTATGGTATCGCCGTCTAGATCCAACTCGTAGATTCCATCGACGATGGTCGTATCATCAATGTCGGTGTACATATACTGCGCCTGCGCTGCCGTAGTCCCTAGAAGGGCTGCTGCCGAGGCCATGTATTTCGCCAATGGGGTCGAGTTGTTTTTTTCCATGGGGGCAAATATAGGTTTAAAACCTTCGCAAGTCCTTATTCACGACGGCTTTAAGCAGGGAAATATCCACGGATTTAACACAATATTTGGAGAGGGTTTTTAAAGCTGTGGCCAATTCTCCCAAGACCTCGCCACGTTCCACTGCAGCCAAGAGCTCCTCATAGACCAGTTCCACCACTTCCGCCTGAGGTTCCATGCCCCACCAGCGTTCGTGTTTCACATATTCTTGTTCCCAGCGATCGTGCTCCTCCCATTGCAAGGGTGCTCCTTCCGCACTTGCCATGCGGCGCTGACTCTGTAAAACAGCTTGCACTCCGCGGCGCATCACCACAATGAGTTTTGGTCCTGCCGGCAATGGTGCCTGGCGCAACAATGGGAACACCACCTTCATGGCCTTTCCGCGCTGCTCTTCGATCCAGCTCGCATCCCAATGCCATTCCTTGATCGATTCGTGCTCAAAATATCCGGCGGCATTGTGCTCATCGGCCGTCCGTTTTTCGTCTGTGACCAATTCTATTCCACCCGCCCTCAATAATTGCATGGCTAGCGATGTGCCACTTCTTGGCGGCCCAGTTACGATAATATGCGGCGCCACGGCTTCACCCATCATATTTTGGTACACTCCTCGAGCAAAATTGGCCTCGCGAGACATCCCCAACTTCCCAAACACAAAGGCCAAAGCCCCGTGCACTTTCGGCTGATGAAATACCTGCTCCGTACTAGCTAAAGCCGCTTCCATTGCGCCCTGCCAATCCTCTCTCTCTAGAGCAAGCATCAAACGCAGATTCAAAACATCCACCGCCTGTGAATCGGTTTTTTTAAGCAACGGGTCTAATTCCTCCCAGCGTCCTGCCTTCACCAACAATCGGCCCCAGAGCACCACCTGTTCCTTCGGCAATACCCCACCGTCCATCGGCTCCAACAATCCTTCAGGCAGCTCCAAGTCTCCCCCTCGGGACACCTTCACCAGCCTCAAATAATACTCCTTCACCCGCGCCAAAGCATCCTCCTGGATCCAAGCCACAAATTCCGCCAAGGCCTCGAACTGCTTCGACTCTGCCAACAAAGCCGCCCCCAGCAACAAATACCGGCTCGGGCTCCCCGGCCCCAACTCTAAAGATTGCAGCACTTGCCAAGCTTCCCGCGGGCGCTCTTGCGCCCGTAGGCTCCGGGCGAGGTAATACCCGTTTTCCACCAAACGCGCTCCGCCCTGCGCCCTATCCTGCGCATCTAAATAGCCGAGTTTCACCAGGGTATCTAGCAATTCCTCTTCCATCTGCGGCGAACGCCCTTGCTCGACTAATTGCGGTGCTGAACCTAGTAGCACCTCTTGGGTCGGTGTAGGCCAATAGGCAGGCAAGTGGCCAGCCATCTCCGGCAAGGCCTTGAGGTTGTGGGTTGCCAACAGCATAGGGGCAATATCGAGCAGCGTGAGTCCGCTGAGCTGTTCGAGCACAGGTATTTGGGGACCTTTAGCGACGAACAGGCCATAGAATTGGTGTTCCAAGGCTGGCGCCCCGGCATGGTTTGGCAAGGCGGTCCAACGTTCCTCTCCAGACCTAAATCCATGGTCGCTGATTAAAAAGGTGTTGGCCTGAGGTTGAGATTCGATATAGGTTCCTAAGAACAGATCATGGAGCCTGTAGGCGGCTTCCACAATGAAATGGAACTTCGCAAAATCTTCAGCCGTGACCGCAGATAATTGAGGCGGATGGTATTTCATGGCCAGGTGCTTGAAATGATCGAGCGCGTCGAAATAGATGCTCAGGTGTCCACCAGGAGCCGCCGCCATCGCTAGACTCGCGGCAAGGTGCACATTCAAAGCGTGTACGAGAATCTTCAACACGCTGCGCACCACATCGTCCGTACTGTCCAATTCCCTACCGGGGAAGAACGACGCCAATGCTTCGGCGGGCACCTCCTCCGGACGAATCTTCAATGCTTCATACAACGGCTTCAAGGCACTGGGCAACACCCCCTCCTCGAGCCAATTAGATTCTTCTGCAACGGCAAGATTAGAAATACGAACGGCGCCATGCACAGAAGGCCTTGCAGGATGCGAGGGCCACCAAGCCACCGCAGAGGCCGGGGTTCCACCACTTTCCAACACTTCCCAAAAGGTGGGCACCTGAATAGAGGTGCCGCGCACCGCGCGCATATGATCTTCGTGCCATTCTGTGAATCCGTGAATGCCATGGTCAATGGGCCATCTCGAGGTGGCTATGCTAGTCCACAGCATCGGAGAAATAGGCGGATCCATCGAAGCAAGCGGGGCATGCAGCCCGCCTTCCATAAGGGTGGCAAGATTTGGTAACGCGCCTTTTTCGAGCAACGGCATGGCCACCGCCCAATCCGCTGCATCCCATCCTATTAGTACCGAATGGAAGCTTCTAGATGCCAGCAGTTCTTTGTACGGCGTAAGGGAAACACCCTTTAATTGGGCAATGTTTTGGTAGCCACCGGCTAGAAATCCCAAGGTATGTTTGAAATCTTGCTGCACAGCGTAAAAGTAATTGCTAATTTTGTCTTGGCCCCAAGATCTTGATGATGAAGCACCGCAAATACTTAGAAACCGCCTTCCTTTCTTGGAGAGCCATTACTGCGGCACCGCTCAGAACCATCCTGACCTCACTGATTATCTCCTTTGGCATCATGGCCCTCGTGGGCATTTTGAGCGCTACGGATGCGCTTAAACAGAGCCTCGAATCAAATTTCACAAGCTTAGGGGCCAATACCCTGACTGTTCGTAGTTCACAGGGCGGCTTTTTTGTAGACGACTCTGAATACAGGGAAAATCCCTCCATCACCTACAGAGAGGCCCTCGCATTTAAAAAACGTATGGACTTCCCTGGTTCAGTGACATCATTGACCTACATAGCGAGTGGCACGGCGAAATTGGCTTATGAAAATATCACTACGAATCCAAACAATACAATCACAGCCACCGATGAAAACTACTTACTTACGGGTGGATTTGAACTAGCAGAGGGAAGAAACTTCACCGCAGATGATGTGTATGCCGGACGAAATTATACCATTCTAGGGAACGAAACCCGCAGGGACCTATTTGGTGATGGTCCAGCGGTTGGGGAAGTCATTAAAATTCAAGGACAACCTTATTTGGTTGTGGGTGTTTTAGCAGAGAAGGGAAATTCTAGCTTTTTCTCGGGAGACCGCGGAGCTTGGGTAACCTTGACGTATGCACGCTCTCATTTTAGTGGCGGCGTTCCAAATTATACCATCAGTACCATGAGTCCTAGCGCGCCACTACTCACTGCCGTTGAAGGAAGAGCAATGGCCATCATGCGCAGTGTACGTAAACTCTCTCCGAGAGAGCGCGATAACTTCAGCATCATGCGCAGCGATAGCATCGCCAAAAGCCTGATTGAAAACCTCAGCATGGTCACGGTCGTAGCCTTTATCATCGGCATCATCACCTTATTAGGAGCATCGATTGCTCTGATGAACATCATGTTGGTGAGCGTCACCGAGCGCACAAGGGAGATTGGAACGCGTAAAGCAATAGGTGCAACGCGACTAAGCATCACTCAGCAATTCTTAACCGAAGCCCTAATCATCACACAACTGGGTGGATGGACGGGAATCTTATTTGGTATTGCCATCGGAAACGTAGTAGCACAACAGATTGGCGGAGATTTCTTCATCCCCTGGGGATGGATTGCTGTCGCCTTTCTAATGTCAGTGGGAGTAGGATTAATTTCGGGATGGTATCCTGCCAAGAAAGCTGCTGAACTCGATCCAGTAGAAGCTCTGCGCTACGAATAGATTATTCCAAGCCGTCCTTGCGCTTTTCCATTTTCACATAGCCTAGACCGGCTCCTATGGCCACACCAATGGCGATCCAAAGCCCTAGGTTCTCGTTGAGGACTCCAAAGACAACACCCGCCATGAGGCCATAACTAGTGAACTGGGCAATGATCTTATCTTCTTTTTTCTCCATGTGGGCAAGGTAAAATAAAAAGCCATCCCGAGGGATGGCTTTCGCTTATTATTGAAGTGCTCGAAGCCTACGCTTCCGCAACAACGTCAAATTCAAAGTTAACTACTACCTCGCGGTGCAAACGTACTGTTGCGTTGTAGTGACCCAAAGCTTTGATAGTACCACCGGTGATAGAAATGAATTTCTTATCAATAGCAACACCTGCAGTAGCCAATTCATCAGCAACATTTGCGTTGTTGATAGAACCGAAGAGTTTGTTACCCTGACCCAATTTAGCGGCCATTTTCAACTCTACACCTGCCAATTTCTCAGCAGTAGCTTTTGCATCAGCAATGGCTTGAGCTTCTTTGTGCGCACGTTGACGCAAGTTCTCAGCCAATACTTTCTTAGCGCTCTCTGTAGCCAAAACACCGTATCCTTGTGGGATAAGGAAGTTGCGTCCGTAACCATCTTTTACAGTGACCACGTCATCCGCAAAACCTAGGTTCTCTACGTCTTTCTTTAGAATGATTTCCATGGTGCTCTATTATTTTAGGTTATCTGCTACGTAAGGCATCAATGCAATGTGGCGTGAACGCTTGATTGCAGTAGCCAATTTTCTTTGGTATTTCAATGAAGTTCCAGTCAAACGACGAGGTAAGATTTTACCTTGTGGGTTTACAAAACGCAACAAGTAATCTGGATCCTTGTAGTCAATGTACTTAATACCTGACTTTTTGAAACGACAGTATTTTTTCTGGTTTCCGCTCTCTACGTTGATGGGCTGCAAGTAACGCACATCGCCCTTTCCTTTAGTTGCCATAGTCTAGTCTTTTATGCGTTTACTTTAGCACGACGCTTTGCAGCGTACTCGATGCCGTATTTATCCATTCTTACTGTCAAAAAACGCATGATGCGCTCGTCGCGTTTGAATTCAACTTCTAGAGGAGCGATAGCATCGCCGCCTACAGTGTATTCAATAAAGTGGTAAAAGCCACTTTTTTTCTTTTGGATTGGGTAAGCCATCTTTTTGAGGCCCCAATTCTCTTTGTTGATAATGCTCGCACCCTTCTCTTTCAAGAAGCCTACGTACTTATCTACCGCTTCCTTTACCTGATCTTCAGATAAAACGGGATTCAAAATGAAAACGGTTTCGTATTGATTCATAATTATTTGAACTAAAAATTTAGGAGTGCAAATGTACGCGACTTTTTAATACGGACCAAGCTTGTTAGCAACGTGTTTACAGCTCTTTTTTATGGAGGGCAAAAATAGCCCAATCATCCGCTTATATTTGTGGTATGGAGCAATTCGTAGTATCAGCAAGAAAGTACCGTCCCCAGGCCTTCGAAGCCGTGGTGGGTCAGTCACACATTACCGATACGCTGCTCAAAAGCGTGGAGAACGATCACCTGGCGCAAGCACTGCTTTTCTGCGGTCCGCGCGGGGTTGGAAAAACTACTTGTGCGCGCATTCTCGCGAAAGTCATCAATGCAGGCGCCAACCTCAAGGACGATGAATTAGCCTTAAACATCTTCGAACTCGATGCTGCCTCCAACAATTCGGTGGACGATATTCGACGTTTGATTGACCAAGTCCGCTTCGCACCACAAACCGGAAAGTTTAAGGTCTACATCATTGATGAGGTCCACATGCTCTCTCAACAAGCCTTCAACGCGTTCCTTAAAACATTGGAAGAGCCGCCGGCACATGCCATGTTCATCTTGGCCACCACAGAGAAGCACAAGATCATTCCGACCATCCTCTCCCGTTGTCAAATTTTCGACTTCAAGCGCATTACCGTTGAAGATATCGTCAACCACCTCGCCTACGTTGCAGAGCAAGAAAGCATCAATGCCGAACCAGAAGCCCTGCACATGATTGCAGAAAAGGCAGATGGCGCCTTGCGCGATGCGTTGAGTTTGTTCGACCGCATGATCAGTTTCAGCGGCAACACCTTAACCTACACCCAAGTTGTTGAAGTCCTCGACATCCTCGATTACAACTACTATTTCAAAGGTTTAGAGCTCGCACAAAGCGTGAACTACCCCGATCTTCTGCTACTATATAATGAAGTATTGGACAAAGGATTCAACGGACATGAGTTTGTTGTCGGTATGGCCAAGCACTTTAGAGATCTATTGGTGGCACGAGAGGCCAAAACCGTAGAACTACTCGAAGTAGGCCCCGCAATTAAAGAGCGCTATTTGAAACAAAGCGCTGCCTCTTCCACCCGCTTCTTGCTTCACGGTCTCAAGGTCTTCAACGAGCTTGACGGACAATACAAGAATTCGAGCCAGCCAAGGATCTTGGTAGAATTGGGTCTTTTGAAACTAGTCGAGTTCATCTCGCAAGAAAAAAAAAAGCAGCAGCCCCAGGTAAATAGCGCCACTGCGGATTCCACGGACGGCTTTTTGCCAGATTCACTTCCCAAGCGCGATCAGAGTGCACCTGCAGCACCCGCTCCAGTGGCTCCTGCCGCGCCAGTCGAGGCGGCACCGGCACCGACCGCTCCTACAGAT
The DNA here is from genome assembly GCA_022424815.1 of Schleiferiaceae bacterium. Taxonomy (GTDB): domain Bacteria; phylum Bacteroidota; class Bacteroidia; order Flavobacteriales; family Schleiferiaceae; genus UBA10364. The sequence goes on from JAKMGS010000014.1 coordinate 8,490, forward strand.
TCCGCTACTCGAGAAGAGCCCGCAAAGCCAACTCCTACCGCGCCTGCTGAGCCTGCTGAGCAAGCAACGCCTGCTTCACCAGCCACTGCGATCGATCCGCTAGAAGCACCAGAATCATTACCGGACGAGCCCGTTACCGCGCCACCTGTGGTCGATCCAGCGGCAGCCTTCGACACAGATCCTACACCTACCCCGGCTCCATCGCCCACACCTCCAGCCTCAACCACTCCGGCCATCACGCCAAGACGCAACACGGGTAGACGTGTGGTCCAACGAGATGCCCGACTAACGACAAGCGGGTTGTCGGTCATGGACACCCTCAACAACATTGAAAAACAAGAAGGTGCTGTTCCAGAAAAAACAGAAGTTCAAGACGGAGCTGTACCGGATATCCCAGTGGTTGCAGGTGGACCTACGGAAGTATATTCTAAAAAAGAGCTGGAAACAGCTATCACGGAATATGCCAAAAGACGCGATGTAAAGACGGCGGTACGCAGTCTGCTCATGGGTCAAATGCCAAAGATTCTCGACAAGAACACCCTAGAGATGGAGGTGGACAACAACATCGAGATGGGGTATTTCAATGAGGAGCAACAGAAATTGGTCCCTTATCTGCGCACCAAACTCAAGAACGCAAACATTCGCTTCGAGGTTAAAATGGTAGAACGCGAGCAAACGCGTAAGCTGTATTTGCCAGAGGAGAAATTCATATACATGGCAGAAAAGAACCCGAATTTGGTGTATCTGCGTCAGAAAATTCAAACGGATCTCGAATAATGCGCCGGGTCCTGCTCATAGCACTGGTGCTGTTTTCGTTCAACGCACAGGCCCAACTTGATTGGTGGAATCAAATACATAATTGGGACGGAGCGACGCCCTGGACGCAATACATGAAATATTCTCATGCTTACCTCGGCCCAAATGCCATTCCTATTCCGACCCTTCAGCGCAGTGACCGCAGCTATTTTAAAAGCAGCTCACAGATGAGCCTCATCGAGGACGATAGCTTCTTGAGCTTGCACAACGAATTGCATTGGGACAGAGGCCATACGCAGATTCACATCACACATCAGAGCATAGAGTATTACCGCACCTCCACCGAACTGCGCGACTATCGCATCTCACGAGACGAGGACAGCGAAGGTGTGCTCGCTGGTGATGTGTTGATCGATATCAGCACCCGACTATGGGAAAGAGATCTTGAAGCCCTGTGGTTTACGTTTCACACCAAAACGGCTGCTGGACCGCTACCTCAAGCGCGGTTTACCGATGCCCCAGGCTATGCCTTTTTCTTTTCGCATCAAAAGAGCTTTGGCGACATAGGTCGCTGGGAACCGACAATCACCACGGATGCCGGGTTCCAAGTCTATCAAACCCATTGGATCGATTACCCACAAAACGACGGATTTGTAGGAAACATTAGGCTTCAACTACAAAAGGAGGAGACTATTGTGCGTGCTCAAGTCCGTACTTTCTCAGGATACTTTCAAGATGGGGATTGGCCACGACTGCTGGAGTTGCAGTGGAACCATAATTTGGCTTTTGGACAAACACAATTGGGCTGGACTCGCGGGCTGAACGATTACCCCTTCTCCTTTTTGACCGTCGGGCTTGTTTGTTGGTTAGATTAAAAACCGCAAACGCCACTTAAGTCGAGCAGGCACTTCTACCCCTTCGGCTTTACGCAACGCTTCTTCCTTCCAATGCTTTTGCATGGCCTGATCGCCACGCTTCTTATAGGTGCGAGCCAACTCATAGGCTTTGCGAACCTCGTAGAGTGCAAATTGAGCATCAGTAATATGGCCCAATTCCCTCGCCTTCTCCACCGCTCGCATCACCTTATCCACATGCCCTTCGGCATCAGCTGTCATCCCGAAATCCAATCTGTATTTGGTCGTACAATGCGGAATCTTCATGGGCATCACACCCTTAGTGAACAACCCCAGATAGGCGCCAGCGTCCTCCTGCAACTCGCGATCTTCCTCCCAACGAAACGCCACATTCGAGCGCATAACCACCGTGCTCGGGACAATGGGATTCAAGGCCAAGAAATCTTCTACGGTTCGAATCTTCGGGCAAGCACGCTCGCGCATCCTAGCCCCAACATCCCCTGGACTCCATTCAAAAATGGGTGTGTAAAACCATTGTACAGCCGGGAATTTCTCCAAATAGCGCACCGCAATGCCCAATTTATTCCCGCCCCACACATCGTCTGCATCCAAAAACGCCCAAGCCTCCCCGGTCGCTTTGTCCATCCCCGCATTGCGCGCCGCGCCCAGACCTGCATTTGCCTGTTGCACCAATACCAGGGGCAGTACCTCCTGGTAGGCACGTGCAATATCCGCCGTATCATCGGTAGAACCGTCGTCCACCACGATAACTTCGTGCGGGGCGTGGTTCTGGGCTTGCACAGAATCCAACGCTTCGTGAAGCGTTGCCCCCGCATTGTAGGCTGGTATGATGATGGAAATCTTCATTTAGTGCGGAAAGAAGGTTTTAGGGAACAATTTGGCAGCTATACGCTTTGCAGGTTTTTTCAATCCAAGGGCCTTGATCATACCCCCAACACTTTTGATTAAAGCACTTTTGAACAGATATATTGGCAATCCGTTTCGATAACCTCGAAAGATTTTATAAAGTCTCATATTGTTCTTCATAACGTCCAATGACCAACGCATTGAAAAGACGTTACCCGCCCACCACATAGCAACTTGACCTCGCGCAGCAGTGATGTATGATTCCGAGGTCCATTGCTCCTCTTCGAAAATTTCATACATGGCTAAAATTTCATCAAATGCTTCATAACCAGCAATTGATCGACTGCGTTGTGTTTGAGTATGGAAGCGAAAATAGTTACGCGCAGTGGCAAAAAACATCAAGTCCCCATGCTGAAGTAATCGGGCATAAAAAAGCCAATCTCCGTTCAATCTCCATGTCGTTGCGGGTGCCCCAACCAGATCAAAGGTGCTCTTGCGCATCAAGACCCCGCTTGCGTTGGGAATGGTGTTAGAAAAAACCATCTTTTGAGCCACCTCTTCTTGGCCGTTACACGTGAAATCGCGTGTCCATCTAGAGGCATCGCCAAAAATGAATCCATAATCCTCCTTAAAATCACGTAGAAATTTACCACGTTCATCCACCATATGGCTATGACTGTAGGCGATAACAGCGCGATCATTGGATTCAAGGGCTTGCACGTGTAGGGCAAGCATATCTTCAGCAGCATAGTCGTCGCTTTCGGCGATCCACAGGTATTTCCCTTGGGCCCAATTCGCTCCTTTTTCCCATTGCGCAAATGGACTTCCGGAATTTGTATCGTTGAACATCAATGAGATACGTTCATCTTCTTTCGCGACACGCTTAATGATGTATCTACTTTCATCAGTGGAACAATCGTCCATTATAAGGACCTCAATGTTCTGATAAGTTTGATTGATTATGGAGTGGATTCTTTGCTCTATGAACGATGCATGATTATAATTCGGAACAATCACACTGACCAATGGTCCATCGGTAGGAAATACAACGGTTCTTTCCTCTATATTGCGCTTTTCTATCTTATTTCGAGCTTCGAAACCATTCATCTTGCCCGGTTTAACCCCAGCAAACTGATACAATCCAAACCACGTTTTACGTTGGGTTTCAGGATCAGTACTCACCAAATCTTCATAATGAACGGCTCGAAAATCTACACCTAATACCTTCAAGTTAGCAGATGTATGTTGGTTATAGAATCTATGTAGGTTCAATGCCGATTCCTCATTCAGGCTACTTTGTGCTTCATCAGTTTTCCCTTGACGGCGTAATAAGCTGCTGGCCACTGCCTGCTCATCACGCAAAACCCAGATAACTTTAGCATCAGGATAGCGCTTGAGCCACCAAGGCAGGGTAAGGCAGAGTCGCGGATCTTTGATGAGCCATGGCCCGTTGTAGTGCATCTTTTGGCGCCAGGTATTCCCGCTTTTTACCTTGAGATGTGCCGCGTACAAATGCGTGGAATCAAGTTCTGGCTGAAAATTGGCCAAGGCTTGTTCAAGAGTATCTCTCGTGGGCGGCTGCCACCAATTCCCTCCTGCAGTCTCTAACATTCTCTCGTTCAAGTCGACAGCATATAGTGCCTCCCTATTGTGATCGCAAATGGCTCCTGAATATACCCCCGCACTATTCAGCGCCTCAGCGACCATAGTCGTACCGCTACGGTGCATACCTAGAATTAAAACCGGGGGTTGTACTTTGCTTTTTAACACGTAATTTCGGGCCAATGTCGAATTCAAAGAAACTCGTTTTTATCCACATCCCAAAGACCGCAGGGACTTCCTTGCGATTATTGTTGGAGTCAAATTACCGCGAAGACGAGCGAATAGGCATCTATTCCCATGAAAATCTGGACCAAAGATTGGCCGAAGCCTTGGCCGAGCCCAAGATCAAATGCATCTATGGCCACTTCCCGCTGCGCCCCGTAGTGGCTGAATCTGAGGCCATGGTGATGACCTTGCTGCGCGAGCCCATCGCCCGCAGCATGAGCCATTACAACCACTACAGTAAACGCATGAACGAAAAGCACGAGAAGCTCATGGAGGATATTCATACGCCTGAGGACTTCACGAGATTAGTGCAGAGCAACAACCGTCAAACGGCGTTTTTGAGTGGGTATTTGAATCAGCAAGAGTTCTTGAAGGACCCCACAGTTTTGGAGAAGGCTTTAAAGAACTTTGACCGATTAGATGCTGTAGGCTTCACCGAGCAATACGCTGCATCTATCGCCTATTTTGGAGAGCTGCTGGATTGGAAGAACACCCAAGTGGAGCACCACAACAAGGGCGGCAAGAAAACGGTAGAGCAGGGAACGATTTGGGCGGAGATGAATGCCTATGATCTGCCCCTCTATGCTGCCGCGGTAGAGCGATTTTCACCTACGCTAAAAGCCTACGAAGGACATGCCCCTCGCATTCCAAAACCACCAATAAAAACTAGGATTGCAAACTATTTTCGTGCTCTGAGCTCGAAATTCTGACCTAGGTATACCTTACGTACTTGTTCGTCCGCAGCCAACTCTTCAGCGGTACCGCTTTTTAAGATTTTACCTTCAAACATCAAATACGTGCGATCTGTAATGGCCAGGGTCTCCTGTACATTATGATCTGTAATGAGTATACCGATATTTTTCTCCTTGAGACCCGCAACAATATTTTGAATGTCCTCGACGGCAATGGGATCTACGCCGGCAAAAGGCTCATCCAATAGAATGAATTTTGGCTTTGTTGCCAAAGCACGAGCAATCTCCGTCCTGCGGCGCTCTCCACCACTGAGTAAATCTCCACGAGTCTCACGAATATGCTGAAGTCCAAATTCATTGAGAAGCTCTTCCAAGCGTTCCAACTGTTCAGCTTTTGAAAGAGAGGTCATTTCTAATACACCTTTAATGTTGTCCTCAACGCTCAACTTACGGAATACCGATGCTTCTTGCGCCAGGTAGCCTATTCCCATCTGGGCGCGCTTATACATTGGAAGTTTCTCTATCGGAGTATCGTCGAGTAATACGTTACCGCTGTAGGGGCGAATAAGGCCCACTACAGTATAAAAACTAGTTGTTTTACCGGCACCGTTCGGCCCAAGTAGGCCTACAATCTCGCCTTGATTCACCTCAAAACTCACATCATTTACCACAGTGCGAGCGCGGTACTTCTTGACAATATTTCTTGCTTCTAACTTCAAGCTTTAACTAAATTCTTTCTTTTCCAAACCCTTCGGCTAACAAAAATACTGATTTGATACAGTACTAAAACTGGGAGTGTAACCAACACCTGCGAGGCAATATCCGGAGGGGTAATAATTGCACTCAATAAAAGGATAGCAACAATAGCGTGACGACGGTATTTCTTTAGTAATTCTGGGGTAACAACGCCTATCTTCGATAGAAAGTATATCGCAATAGGCAATTGGAAAAGGATACCAGTAGCCAAGGTCACGGAGCTCACCATGCTTATGTAAGAAGATAAATCAATCCTATTTACTACCTCAGCACTAACTGCGTATGTCCCTAGGAATTGGACACTCAAAGGAACGATGACGTAATAACCGAAAACAACGCCTAAAACGAATAATAGAGTGGTAAAGAATATTACACCTCTGCTACTCTTTTTCTCATTACCGTACAAACCTGGCTTTACGAATCTCCAAATTTCCCAAAACACATATGGAAAGGCTACGATCAATCCAGCCACGAAACTTACCCACAGGTGCATTTGAAATTGACCACTCATTCTCATGTTCAACAATTCAAATGGAGTCTCATTAAAGCAAAAGACCTCTGTGCCAATATACCCCGTGAGCCAACAGAAGAAAGTGTATGTAGGAAAATCAGGTTGTTTAGGACCAAAAATAATCTGATCAAAAATGATTGCTTTCGAAGAGAATGCTACCATTGAGAAAACAACCACCACTGCTGTGCTTCGCATCAAGTGCGAACGGAGCTCACCAAGGTGCTCCATAAAGCTCATGCTATTCTTATTTTTCTTCTTGTTCATAAAATATTCGAGGTCAAAAATCCGAAAAACAATCTTTAGTACCTTCGAAAACCTCTGAAAATCCCGTATATTAAAAAACCAAAGTACAAGCAGCATGTCTACCAATTGGGAGCATCAACTTAAACAGCATTTTGGCTTTTCGGATTTTAAAGGCAACCAGCGCGCCATTATCGAAAGTATTAGTGGTGGGAAGGATACTTTTGTGATTATGCCAACCGGAGGAGGAAAGAGCCTCTGTTACCAACTGCCCGCACTAGCCTCCGAAGGCACTGCGATCGTCGTGAGCCCTTTGATCGCCCTAATGAAAAACCAGGTGGACGCCATTCGCGGACATTCTGAAGCAGATAGCGTGGCGCACGTATTGAATAGTTCTTTGACAAAAAAAGAATTGGACCAAGTACACGAAGATCTCATAGCAGGTAAGACTAAACTGCTCTACGTCGCACCAGAATCGCTCAATAAAAACAGTAACATCGAGCTGCTGAAGAAGATTACCATTAGTTTTTTTGCCATTGATGAGGCGCATTGTATTTCGGAGTGGGGACACGACTTCCGCCCAGATTACCGCACCATCAAAGAGAGCATAAAAGCCCTTGGGCGCAAGCCTATTATCGCCCTAACGGCGACAGCAACGCCAAAAGTCCAGGCGGATATCATCAAAACAATGGGCATGGACGAGCCGGACATTTACCTCAGCAGCTTTAATAGGCCCAACCTTTATTACGAGGTACGCCCAAAACGCGACATCGACCACGATATCATCAAGCTTTTAAGCCAAAACAAGGGCAAGAGCGCCATCGTGTATTGTCTATCTCGCCAAAAGGTAGAGGATCTTGCCGAACAGCTGGTCTTGAATGGCATCAACGCACTACCCTACCATGCCGGACTAGAAGCAGCCAAACGCGTTAAGCATCAAGATGCCTTCCTTAATGAGGATTGCGACGTCATTGTCGCTACCATCGCTTTTGGTATGGGAATCGACAAGCCTGATGTGCGATTCGTTTTGCACTACGACATGCCCAAAAGCTTGGAAAGCTATTACCAAGAAACGGGACGAGCAGGCCGCGACGGCGGCGAAGGAAGCTGCATCACCTACTTTGACATTAAAGACATCGAACGCCTGGCGAAATTCTTGAGCAAGAAGCCCGTCAGCGAACAAGAAATAGGACGTCAACTCCTCGAAGAGGCTACCGGTTATGCCGAAGCCGCCATTTGTAGACGACGCGTACTTCTGCACTACTTCGGAGAATCCTTCCATGAAGATGATTGTGAGAAGATGTGTGACAACTGCCGTCACGAAAGAGAGAAAGTAGATGCCAGTTGTGAGTTGTTAGACGTGATTTCATGTATTAACGAGACCCACGGCAAATTCAAGACCTCGGAAGTCGTTAACATTTTGGGTGGTTCCATGACGGCCATCCTATCACAGAACAATGCGGACCAGTTAGAAAATTGGGGCAAGCACAAAGATAAATCCGAAACCCACCTACGCGCCGTCATCCGACAAGGGATCATCCGTCACTACCTCGAGAAAAACATCGAATCTTATGGAACGGTGCAAGTGACCGAGAAAGGGAACACCGCTAAGTTGCCAAAGGCCTTCAGAGTCAGAAAAGAATTGGATTACAGCACCTTGAACAGTGGCGCCAATGAGACCAAAAAGGTCGTCGCCATGGACGAGGCATTGCTCAGCATACTCAAAGACCTAAGGAAGAAGATTGCTAATAGCAAAGGCGTTCCTCCGTATGCCGTTTTTGCAGAGAACTCCCTGAGCGAGATGGCCACCATCTATCCATGTACACTAGATGAATTGAAAAACATTCAAGGAGTCGGTGAAGGGAAAGCCAAGAAATTTGGGCAACCCATGGTCGACGCCATTGCTGCCTATGTCGAGGAAAACGATATCGATCGTCCGCAAGACATGGTCTTCAAGAGCGTAGCCAAAAAGAGTGCGCTGAAGGTATATATCATTCAAAGTACGGACCGCAAACTGCCGCTAGACGATATCGCGAGCGCCAAAGGATTGAAGATGGCCCAGCTCATTGAAGAAATGGAAAGCATCGTATTGAGCGGAACCAAGATCAACTTTGATTATTACCTCGAAGACATCATGGACGAGGACAGCATTGAGGAGGTATTCGACTTTTTGACGGAAGAGTCCGAACATGGCTCCATGGAGGAACTCCTGGAAGAATTTGGGGACGATTACGACGAGCAAGAACTGCAGCTGCTTCGGTTGAAATTCTTCTCAGATGTAGCGAATTAGAAAAAAAGCCCGCGGATGCGGGCTTTTTTAGTTTTTGAAGTAGAATTCGAAATCTTGCGGGCTGCTCGGTAATGGTAGGTTTGCCGTGACTTTACTGAATTCTAGAATGCTTTGGATGGTTTTTTCAGACGCTCCCACGTCCAAGTTTTCGTAGGGTAAGGTTTTCGCCATAGTGTATCTGTTAGTGATACATGAATAACGGCCCTTATTCCTGCTTCGTATATCTAATCAAAATTTTATTGTTCGAGGCTGATGTTGTGCTGGGCCATCAGCTTTTGAATATTGCTAATTGCGTAACGCATACGGCCTAAAGCAGTATTGATACTCACCCCTGTTTCTTCGGCAATATCCTTGAAACTGTATTCACAAAACATACGCAGATGCAGCACCTTGCGCTGTTCCTCTGGCAAATAATCAATCAGCTTTCGTAGGTCTTCATTGATCTGAGCTTCGATCCAATTCGCCTCCAACGGCCGATCAGATTCACCATAGGTATCAAAGACTGTATACTCACCAGTGGAACGGACTTCCTTTTTTCGCGTTTCTCTGCGGAAATAATCTAGGGTTGTGTTATTGGCAATCCGTAACGCCCAAGGCAGGAATTTTCCTTTCTCTACATAGTTAGACTTGCGCAATGACTTGATCACTTTAATGAACGTTTCTTGAAACAAATCATCTGCAACGTCCTGATCTTGAACCTTGGAATATATCTGTAAAAAGATGCGCTTTTGATGTCTTCGGATTAACACCTCTAAAGCACGCTCGTTCCCGCTACGGTAGAGTTCCACTAGAATGTGGTCCTCATTCTGATTTAACATCATAAAATCAAATTTTAGCGTAGCAGTCTCTCTATAAGCAGTACTTTTTATTAAGTGTTTCCGGGACTAATATAAAATAAACTTTCAATAACTGTTCCAAAGATTCACGGCTTTAACGGTTTTTCACAAACAAGTAAAGGGTTACTTTTGTTGTTTATTCTTGTTTACTCATGACCCCGACCATCGACATTAAACGCGCTGAAGTTCACAACCTGAAACAAGTTTCGGTCAGTATTCCGCGTAACCAACTAGTCGTCATCACCGGAGTCAGCGGTTCCGGCAAATCGTCCCTTGCCTTTGACACCCTATTCGCAGAAGGCCAAAGGCGATATGTCGAAAGCTTGAGTGCTTACGCACGCCAATTCCTAGGAAAATTGGACAAGCCAAAGGTGGAATCTATCAAAGGAATCCCGCCAGCGGTAGCCATTCAACAAAAAGTGAGCAGTAGAAACCCAAGATCGACAGTCGGAACGACCACAGAGATTTATGATTACTTAAAACTGCTCTTTGCCCGTGTGGGCCGCACCTATTCTCCTATTTCCGGGGAAGAAGTCAAAAGACACCAAGTTCAAGATGTCATTGCTCACCTGAATACACTCCAGGAAGGAACGCGATTCATGATCATCGCGCCCGTCACTTATAGCGACCGAACTGCTAAACAACACTTGAATATACTTGCACAACAAGGTTTCTCCCGTATCCTCCACAACGACAGTGTAGAGCGCATTGAAGATGTTATTCAAGAGGGCACCTACAATGAGGACGTGATTCACTTGGTGGTTGACCGTGCGGTCGTTCGACCAGGCGAGGAAGAAAACGAACACCGCCTCCAAGATTCTATTCAAACCGCTTTCTTTGAAGGACGCGGAGAATGTTGGATTGATTTCGCCAATGGTGAAGCTCCCTTGATTTTCAATAATCTATACGAACTAGATGGCATGAGCTTTACGGAGCCGTCCACCGATCTATTCAGCTTCAACAACCCTGTGGGAGCTTGTCCCTCGTGTGAAGGATTTGGAAGCATCATGGGTATTGATGAGGATCTGGTCATCCCCAACCCGCACCTCAGTGTGTACGAAGGAGTCATTGCACCATGGCACGGTGAAACAATGAAGCGATGGAAAGAAAAATTCATCCTAGGGGCGGCAGCCAACAACTTCCCCATTCACAGGCCGTACATCGACCTGAATGATGCTGAAAAGCAACTGCTATGGGAAGGCGCCAAAGGCATTAAGGGTATTGACGTTTTCTTCAAGCATTTAGAAAGCAAGAGCTATAAAATTCAGTTTCGCGTGATGCTCAGCCGTTACCGCGGAAGAACGAAGTGCCCTACTTGTAAAGGCAAAAGATTACGCCCGGAATCGAGCTATGTAAAAATCAATAACACGGCTATTGAAGCTTTGGTAGAAATGCCATTAAGCAAGCTGCAACAATGGTTCAAAGATTTAGTCTTGAGTGAACAAGATGCGGCCATTGCTAAGCGCCTATTGGTGGAAATTGAAAGCAGATTGGGATTCCTGGTAGATGTAGGCCTTCCCTACCTCACTTTAAATCGCGTGAGTAGCACATTGAGTGGCGGCGAGAGCCAGCGCATACAATTGGCCACCTCCCTTGGATCTTCCTTAGTAGGTTCACTCTACATCATGGACGAACCGAGCATAGGTCTCCACGCAAAGGATGCCGAGCAACTCATCAAGGTCATCAATGCCCTGCGCGATAAAGGAAATACAGTCGTGGTAGTCGAACACGAAGAGGCCTTTATGCATGCGGCCGATTATTTGATTGATATTGGTCCAGCTGCGGGCAATTTAGGCGGAAGCATAGTCGCAGAAGGCACTTCAAAGGAAGTACTGGCCAACCCTAATTCATTGACCGCACAATATTTGAATGGCACCAAAAGCATTATGACGCCTGAATCTCTCAGAACTCCAAAAAAATGGATTGAGATCAAAGGTGCTCGACACCATAACCTGAAGGGCTTTGATGTTCAAATTCCTCTTGGCGTATTTAGTGTAGTTGCAGGAGTAAGCGGATCGGGCAAAAGCACACTCATTAAGAAAATCTTATACCCAGCATTAAAAAAACACTTTCATGAAGTGAGTGAGCGTCCAGGTATTCATAAGAAGCTATGCGGAGATTTAGGGGCAATTGACCAAGTAGAATTAGTAGATCAAAACCCTATTGGAAAATCCAGCAGATCTAATCCAGTCACTTATTTGAAGGCTTACGACGATATCCGAAATCTATATGCCTCCACTGAACTTGCGAAGATTAGAGGCTATAAAGCAAAGCACTTCAGCTTTAATACCGATGGCGGTCGCTGTGATGCATGTCAAGGTGAAGGTGAGGTGACCATTGAAATGCAATTTATGGCGGATGTTCATCTTCCGTGTGAGACGTGTGCAGGGAAGCGATTCAAAGCTGAAATCCTTGAGATTACCTACAAAGACAAGAACATTGCGGATATCTTAGAAAGTACTATTGATGAAGCCATCGACTTTTTTAAAATCCATAAGCAACACAAGATTGTCAAGAAGCTACAGCCGCTTCAAGATGTAGGACTAGGCTATGCACAGGTGGGACAGAGCAGCTCGACATTGAGTGGCGGAGAAGCGCAACGCGTCAAATTAGCCTTCTTCCTGTCTAAGGGTGAAAAAGCTGGGCACACTCTATTCCTCTTCGACGAACCTACTACAGGTCTACATTTTGACGATGTCAACAAACTCTTAAAGGCGTTCGATGCATTGGTAGAAATGGGCCATACCGTCCTAGTCATTGAACACGACCTGGATGTTATAGCTAGAGCCGATTATCTTATCGAGATTGGTCCCGAGGGTGGAGAGCTTGGTGGAGAACTTCTGTATTCAGGAAAACCATCAAATATCAATGGGATAAAATCAAGTCCTACAAAAGATGCACTGCTCAAACAAAAAGCGTTGCATATGAGACAGTAGACAAAAGCTGATTATAGTATTAAATACTTAATATAATTATCATCTCTATTTAAGGTCTCAATCGAGTCATTTATCTAAAAAACCTCTTGTATCTTTACACCCTACCTTAACGGGTAGCTTAGGTTTATTGGTTTGGTGTACGGCTCGCTTTGCGAGCCGTACTTCTTTATATCAACTTCGATTTCCAGTGGTACATCAGGACCGCTGCAGCTACACTTACGTTCAAACTATCTACGACTTCGCCTTCCATAGGAACTATTGTATTGGTATAACCTTGGTGCAACCAATGTGAACTTAATCCACCACTTTCCTCACCGAGAACAATGGCTGATTTCCCAGGCCAATTCAATTCAAACATGGATACCGAATCCGTATGCATGTGCGTTATATATATCTGAAAGCCGTACTCTTCAAGGAGCGATTGTACCTGTGCGCTTGTACCCAAGACTGTAGGAACTTCGAAAATGGCACCAGTGGCATTTCTCATAACATTAGGGCCGTAAAGATCTAAGGCTGCATCCGCAAAGAAAACTGCAGCCATACCGGTAGCCTGTGCCGTTCGAAGTATAGCCCCGGCATTACCGGGCTTCTCAATCCCTTCAACCACCAAAACCCCACGAGCTTCGCTCAATAAAGCACCTAACTCATGTAATTTCCACTGCCGCTGCTCGAA
>JAKMGS010000015.1 GCA_022424815.1 Schleiferiaceae bacterium
GTATCGGGGTCCGGAGTCAACGATAACGCTTGCTTGCGTCTGCGCTCATATTGTACCTCCAATTCTTCTTGATAGGAAGCTTGAGATTCAGATAATTCGGCCAATTTAGTCTCATCTAAAGCTAAATTTGTTCCGTATAAAGCCGCCCCAGCCGGTAAAATATCCCTCCTCAAATGAGGATTTGACGTTTCAATGGTACGCAACGTTACACCTCCCTCATCGGCAATATCCTCTAGTAATAGATGACCTCCTGAAAATTCAAAAGTTGCTAAGGGTTCGACTTGGCCGTCTTCGTTGTAATAACGTAGCGCAGCAACCTTTCCTTTAACCGGATCGAATCTCTCGTCAATGAAATCATTAATAATGAGCCCCATTCTCACGGCTTGCACCCGCGTCAAGGCCAAGACCTCCTCGCTCGCCCAACCGGCTGGAGAAAAAGTACCAGATTCTCCTTCCAACTCCCAAGTAACATCTTTTAGTGTATCGGCGGTTAACGCAGATAATGTGACGCTGCCTAAGAATTGAAACAGGAAAAAAAGCAATGCTATGTGAGTGGATTTCGTCATCGTTCTTTCAAAGATAACGCTTCCCAAAAGGCTTTTATCACAGAAAAGACCATTGAACTATTGATCTATTCACAACTCTTGGTTAAAAACTATAAGGGGTAGATCACTAGCTCGCTATACTGGGCGACCAATGAGGTCGTAATCGTGCGCATCAACGACTTCTACTTCGCAGAAATCCCCGATTTTTAGGTAGATATCTTCCGCTGGGATCAAGACTTCATTGTCTACATCTGGGCTATCAAATTCCGTGCGCCCGATGAAATAGCCTCCCTCCTTGCGGTCGATGAGTACTTTGTAGGTGTGTCCAATTTTTTCTTGGTTCAACGCACGCGAAATGTCCATCTGAACGGCCATGATCTCGTCTACACGTTGTTGCTTTATTTCCGCAGGCACATCGTCCTCCAAAGAATAGGCATGGGTGTTCTCCTCATGACTGTAGGCAAAGACGCCCAAACGGTCGAAGCGCTGCTCACGCACCCAGTCCAACACCACTTGGTGGTCTTCCTCCGTCTCACCAGGGTAACCCGCAATCAACGTAGTTCGTATGGTAATGCCCGGCACTTTTTCACGCATTTTAGCCAACAAGGCATCCGTCTTCGCCTTGGTGGTGCCGCGGCGCATGCTCTTTAATACCGGATCGGCGATGTGCTGCAGTGGAATATCGATGTAGTGACACACCTTAGGCTCTTCGCGAATGACATCTAGGACATCCTCCGGGAATCCTGAAGGGAACAAATAGTGCAATCTGATCCACTCAACGCCCACGACTTTCACCAAGGCACGCAGCAAATCCGCCAGCTTGCGCTCTTTATATAGATCTAAACCGTAGTAGGTCAAATCCTGTGCAATCAGGATCAATTCCTTCACGCCTTTTGCTGCCAATTTCTCGGCCTCAATGACCAAATCCTCGATCGGCGTCGACTTATGTCCACCGCGCATCAACGGAATAGCACAGAAACTACATGGACGATCGCAGCCCTCTGCAATCTTCAAATACGCAAAGTGCTTGGGCGTCGTGGTCATGCGCTCCCCAACTAATTCGTGTTTGTAATCTGCCCCTAAGGTCTTCAACAACAAGGGCATATCACGGGTCCCGAAATAGGCATCCACATCAGGAATCTCTTGTTCTAGATCCGGTTTGTAGCGTTCCGACAAACACCCCGTCACATACACGTGATCCACCAAGCCACGCTCCTTCTTATCCGCGTAGTGCAAGATGGTATCAATACTCTCCTGCTTTGCATTATCAATAAAGCCACAGGTGTTGATCACCACAATGTTGCCTTCCTCTTCTTCCGGTGCTTCATGGGTGACTTCTTTGCCGTTGGCTTTGAGTTGTCCCATCAATACCTCTGAATCGTAGATGTTCTTAGAACATCCCAAGGTCACCACATTGATTTTGTTCATTTTAGGGCTTTTCGTGCGCATGGATTACTTATTGAATAAGCTTGAGGCAAATGCCTGTGGATTAAATAGTTGTAGATCTTCTATTCCCTCACCGACACCGATGAATTTCACGGGAATGTTCAGCTGATCTGAAATGCCGATGACCACCCCACCTTTTGCAGTACCGTCGAGCTTAGTCACGGCCAAAGAGGTGATCTGTGTTGCCTCGGCAAAGGCTTTGGCTTGCAATAATGCGTTCTGTCCCGTAGATCCGTCGAGTACCAGAAGCACTTCATGCGGTGCACCAGGAATGACCTTGTCCATCACACGACGCACTTTCGACAACTCCTGCATGAGGTTGGTTTTATTGTGCAATCGACCTGCCGTATCAATAATGGCAAGGTCTGCATCCTTACTCACGGCATGTTGTAATGTATCGAATGCCACAGACGCCGGATCCGAGCCCATCTGCTGCTTGACTACGGGCACGCCGGTGCGCTCGCCCCAAACCACTAACTGGTCAATGGCCGCCGCACGGAAGGTATCGGCTGCACCCAAGACGATGTTGTAGCCCTTCTGTTTAAACTGGTGGGCCAATTTTCCTATGGTCGTCGTCTTACCTACACCGTTCACCCCTACTACCATTAGTACATAGGGGCCTTCGGATTTAGGAAGTTCGAAATCTTCCCACATGCCACCCTCGTGTTTCATCAAGTTCGAGATGATCTCGTACAGCATGTCCATGAGCTCGTCCTCACCCATTACCTTGACACGGGCAACGCGCTCCTCGAGAGCTTCGATGATTTTTACGGTCGTATCTAAACCCACATCTGAGGTAATCAATGCTTCTTCGATCTCGTCGAGCACATCGTCGTCCACCGTGCTTTTACCGGCTACGGCGCGAGTAATCTTTTCAAAGACACTACTACGTGTCTTCTCAAGGCCTTGATCTAAGGTCTCTTTCTTGTCTCTCGTGAAGAATTTTGAAAAGAAGCTCATTGTTCAATGGGTTAGATATAAAAAAACCACTCCGGGGAGTGGTTCAAATATCGGTATTAAGACGGAATCTTATTTCAAGAAGTCGTTCGCCATGTCCTTAGACACAACACGCTCTTCGAAAGAGTATGATCCTTTAGGAGTCTTAACAGCTTTAATCACCTTAGTGAACTGCTTTGCATCTGCGCTCTTAAGCGTTGCTACTACTTTCTTTGCCATCTTACTTAATCTCTTTGTGAACAGTCATACGCTTCAAGATGGGGTTGTATTTCTTCAACTCCATACGGTCTGGCGTATTTTTCTTGTTCTTAGTTGTGATATAACGAGAAGTACCTGGCATACCTGACTCTTTGTGCTCGGTACACTCTAGGATTACTTGAACGCGGTTACCTTTCTTCGCCATGTCCTAAATTATTTTACGACGAATCCTTTTGCTTCGGCTTCTTTAAGCACAGCAGAGATTCCTTTTTTATTGATCGTTTTCAAAGTCGAAGCAGCAACTTTCAACGTTACCCAACGGTCTTCCTCAGGGATGTAGAACTTCTTAGTGAACAAGTTCGCGTTGAACTTACGCTTGTTCTTCTTATTTGAGAAAGATACGTGGTTTCCGGTCATTGCCTTCTTACCTGTCAAATCACAAACACGTGACATAATCTTATAATCTTATGGGTTGTACCAAAATGGTTTGCAAAATTAAGGCAATAAATGTTATTGACCAACTATTTAAGAGCTGTAATCTTCAACTTCTTTAAGCAAGTTATTAAGGGCTGCAAAAATAGTTTTTTGAATGTTGCGCTCACGGACCTTTCCAAAGGTGAATTTCTCAGTAATGGTACGGGTTGGGCCTGCAATTGCAATCCAGCTTGTACCCACCGGCTTTTCGGGTGTTCCGCCCCCTGGTCCGGCAATTCCACTGACCGCTACGGCGAAATCTACATTTAATCTGTGGCGTGCACCCTCCGCCATCTGGCCAACAACCTCTTCACTCACCGCTCCTTTGGTCACGATAGTGTTGTGATCCACACCGAGCATGGTTTCCTTAATATCGTAGCTGTAGGCCACGATGCTGCCTTGGAAATACGCGGACGATCCCGCCACACTTACCAGAGCAGCGCCTATACCTCCACCGGTGCAGCTTTCTGCCGCTCCTACGGTGAGCCCTCTCTTGGTCAAGACCTCTCCCAAGTATTCCTCAATGGCCTTATTCGATCCGTCCATGAGATCATTTCCCACCGCTTTGCGCAATGTTTGTACGGCGCGTTGGATGTCGCTTTTTAAATCATCGTTACGCTTTCCACGGGCGGTCAAGCGTAGACGCACAAGTCCTGGTTTAGGCAGGTAGGCCAATTTTATGCTGGGCGCAAACTCTCCTTCCAAAGGTTCAATGCGATCCGCCAACACACTTTCCGGCACACCCACCACAAATAACGTATGATGAATGATTTGGTAATCAATCTCATCTCGAAGCAAGGGAAGCAGTCCATCTTCTACGATGTGCTTCATCTCATAAGGTACCCCCGGCATGCTTATAATACGGCGGCCTTCGTGGCGGAATAACATCCCCGGCGCCGTACCCTTGTGGTTGAAGATCACCTCACAAATCTCTGGAACCAAGGCTTGCTGTTTGTTGCGCTCCACGGGCGTACGGCCAAAGCCTTTGAACAGCTCTACGATATGGTCCCACACATCGTCGCGAAAAACCATCTCACTGCCGAAGTATTGCGCCAAGGTTTGCTTGGTCAAATCATCCTTTGTAGGTCCCAGCCCGCCTGTCATCAGGACGAGTTGAGTTTCGGGATATAGACCCTCAATGGCCCCGGTGATCGCCTCCGGCGTATCTGAAATACTATTGATGCGCGTGACCTCAATACCTTCCTCACCGAGCACCTGTCCCAGCCAAGCACTATTGGTATCTACGATCTGCCCAATTAAAATTTCATCGCCTATGGTGATAATCTCTGCTTTCACTTCCTTTACTTTTGAGGGAACAAACTTACTATACGATGTCCTATTCTGCGTCTGAACTCATTCTAAATCCCGACGGCAGTGTGTACCACCTCGGCCTTCGTGGTGAAGATATCCCCAACCTCGTTTTTACCGTAGGTGATCCAGACCGCGTTTCCAGCATCACTGCACATTTCGACGAAATCCATTGGACCAAAATCCGCCGAGAATTCAACATCGTTAGCGGTACCCTGAAAGGCCAAGAAGTATTGGTCCTTTCCACTGGCATGGGCACAGACAATATTGATATCGTCATGAATGAGCTTGATGCTGCGGTAAACATTGATCCTGTAACACGAGAAGACCGCCCATCGTTCAGGAAATTGACCATTATTCGCATCGGTACTTCTGGGGCTATTGACCCAAACCTACCCTTAGGCACCCACCTTTGCAGCACTGGCGCCCTAAGTTTTGATGGCCTCTTGCCATTCTATGAGCACGACTTCCAAACTGTAGCCATTGAGGGAGCCCCTTTTGCGCCCTTTTTTATACCAGCGACGTTTAGCGGGGACCAATTATCTTCTATCCCCAACGTCCAAACCGGCATCACCGCTACCCTTCCAGGATTCTACGCCCCACAGGGCCGCACCATTCGCTCCACGAGCGTATTCACCCAGGCCATGGACAGCCTCTATACCCAAAGTGTTGCAGGCACCCACATCACCAATTTTGAAATGGAGACCGCCGGCATCTATGCGTTGGCGCACCTCTTGGGCCATGAGGCCTACAGCTTCTCGGCCCTGCTCGCCAATCGCAGCCTAGGCACTTTTCATGACGATCCGGCCAGCGCGGTGGAGTCGTTGATTGAAAAGGTGTTGGCTTGGGCGGGGGAATTGGACACTCAAGGACAATAAAAAACGCCCCGATCGGGGCGTTTTTCACAGTTGTAAACCTAGATTTCTTACTTCGCCACGTTCACTGAACGCAACTCACGAATCACAGTAACTTTCACTTGACCTGGGTAGGTCATTTCATTTTGAATCTTTTGAGAGATGTCGTAAGAGATCTGACTTGCCATGGCATCCGTCACCTTTTCACTCTCCACCATCACACGAAGCTCACGACCTGCTTGGATGGCATAAGCCTTGGTTACTCCATCAAATTCATAGGCAACGTTCTCCAAGTCTTTTAAACGTTGGATATAGCTGTCCGCCACCATACGACGGGCACCTGGACGAGCGCCTGAGATGGCATCACAAACTTGGATTATTGGTGAAATCAACGAAGTCATCTCAATCTCATCGTGGTGGGCACCAATGGCATTGCATACCTCTGGCTTCTCACCGTACTTCTCTGCCCACTGCATTCCAAGTATTGCATGCGGTAAATCAGTTTCTTCATGAGGCACCTTACCTATATCGTGCAATAGACCTGCACGCTTGGCCAGCTTAGGATTCAAGCCAAGCTCTGAGGCCATGATGGCACAAAGGTTGGCCACCTCACGGCTGTGCTGCAACAAGTTCTGACCATAAGACGAACGGTACTTCATACGACCCACAGTCTTAATGAGCTCAGGGTGTAATCCGTGAATGCCTAAATCAATGGCGGTACGCTTACCAATCTGAATGATTTCTTCCTCAATTTGACGAGTGGTTTTTGCCACCACCTCTTCAATTCGTGCAGGGTGAATACGGCCGTCACTCACAAGCTTGTGCATAGACAAACGAGCTACCTCACGGCGTACTGGATCGAAACAGCTCAACAAAATAGCTTCTGGAGTATCATCAACGATGATTTCTACTCCGGTAGCCGCTTCAATGGCTCGAATGTTACGTCCTTCACGACCGATGATTTTCCCTTTGATATCATCGTTTTCAATGTTGAAAACGGATACGGCATTCTCTATGGCGTTTTCTGTAGCCACGCGCTGAATACTTTGAATGACTACCTTTTTAGCCTCTTGGGAAGCGGTCATCTTCGCTTCCTCTATGGTCGTCTGAATAAAAGATTGAGCATCTAGTTTCGCTTTGTCTTTCAACGTTTGAATCATCTGCTCTTTCGCTTCCTCTTCAGTCATGCCTGTCAAGGCTTCGAGCTGCGCGATTTGCTTGTCACGCAATTTTTCGACTTCCTTTGTCTTGGCCTCAAGCGCTTCACGCTTTTTAGCTAGCGTTTCCTTCTCTTTCTGTAGGTTGCGCTCATCGCGCTTGTATTCTTGGATACTTTGACGGAGTCTCTCGTCTTTTTCTCGGAACGAGTTTTGACGTTCAGCCAGTTTTTGATCACGCTTTTGTACCGCGCGCTCATGTTCTTCTTTGAGGTTTAGGAATTTTTCTTTCGCTTCTAGGATGCGGTCTTTTTTATTTTGTTCTGCATCTTTAGCCGCTTCGGAAAGCATTAACGCGCTCTTTTTTTTCATTGCGTTTTGCCAGAGGACAAAGCCTCCTCCTAAGCCTACCAAAAGCCCAACAACCGCAAAAATTATTTCTGTTGTCATACCACGTAGGGTTAAAATTGTTAAAAACCCGCACCTGCTAGCATGTTGTCTAAACTCCTATCTATCAGGATCTGTCGCTGCCGCTTCGTCTTGACCTTCCGCTGGAGCGAGCTCTTCCCGAAGGAATGGCGGCCTGCTCGTAACGCTGCGAGTCAACAACATAACAACGTGCTCGTTGAGTTTAGCACAAAAATAGCAAGTGCGGGAAACGTTATTCTCCTTGCAAAGCCGCATTTAGTACGGCTTCAACGTCGGCCAATGCATCACTGGCCTGGGATTGAACGGCTTGAGATTGTTTGAGTGCGATTTCCGTTTTGGAGGCGAGTTGTAGCGCACACATACTGAGCACATCCTGCTTGTCTTGTACAGCATAACGGCTTTCAAATCTGGCTACTGCGTCGTTTATGGTTTTCACTGCCGCTCGGATTTGTTCCTCTTCTTCCGTTTTCACGGTCAGCGGGTACACCCTGTTGGCAATGGTCACTTTTATTTTTAACGTCTCACTCACGGAGATTAGGCACTTAACAATTTCATGCAGCGGTCAATTTCCCGCACCAACTCCGCAATCTTCTCTTCGCTATAGGTATCCCGCGCGGGCGAACCACTTTGGACAGTTAGCGCTAGATTGCGTTGTTGCAACTGATTTTCAAAGTCCGCATGCTCTGCTTGCAAGGCCATCAATGCCTCTTGCAAATGCTCCACTTGTTCTTCTAATTCAGTGATTTTCTGACGCAATTCCGTATTGACCTCCGCCAATCTTGTGGCTTTGTGGGTCACACGACGTACCGAATCAGAAAATTCATTTGACATGTAAATCAGTTTCCTTCAAAGATACTAAATTGTAGATTTGTGAAATGCAGAAATACATATTCTTATTTTTGATTTTCTTAACGCCCGGGATTCATCGGGCGCAAACGTTCAACCCGAGATCACCAGTTGATATTCCAATTGTTCTTAGTGGCACCTTCGCTGAACTACGAGGAAATCATTTCCATGGGGGTATTGATATAAAAACTCAAGGACGAAGCGGTCTAAATATTTACGCTGTAGCTGACGGGTATGTCAGCAGAATTGCCGTAAGTCCGTACGGATACGGGAATGCAATCTACATAAGACATCCAGAAGGCTTTACTTCTGTATACGGCCATGTTAATGCTTTTTCACCTGAAATTGAAAAATGGGTAGAAGAGCAACTGAGGGATAAGAATAAAAATGACGGAAATCTTTATCCTTCATCAAATCAATTTGTGGTGAAACTCGGGGATGTAATCGCTCTTTCTGGAAACACTGGAGGTTCGTCAGGACCGCACCTACATTTTGAGATTCGCGATACCCGAACCGAAGAACCGCTAAACCCCTTAGAGTTTGGTATAGAAGTGAAAGATACTCGAAAACCTGATGTTCGAGGACTGGCTTGGACTGACAAAGATTTTATTACAACCGGAACATTTAAATCGGGGGATACTATTGTGCATTCAAATCCCATTGGAATAGATTTATTGACTACCGATAAACAAGATGCAGCAAACAACAAAAATGGGGTGTATGCTATCAAGGCATTGGCCGATGGTCAGACGTTTTTTACCGCGCACTATCAACGAATCAATTTCAGTACAACTCGATATCTAAATGCACACATCAACTTTGACCTCTATTGTCAAAAGGGAGTGCGGTACACTAGACTATATGAATTAGAGAATAATCCATTAAAGATTACGACAACTTCCGAATTGACTCAACCTGGTTTCGAAGTTTCGAAAGGTTGGATTAGTGTTACTCCAGACAGTGTAGTAAAAATAGAAGTTGTAATTGCAGATTATGCGGGAAATACTAGTGAGGTAGTTCTTTACGTCAGAGGTTCCGGTGCTAGTGAAACTATTAGCAAGGGGACTCAATGGCCATGGGATTTCAACCATGAAATGAATGTTGGGCCCGTTACTGTGAAAATCCCAGCAAAGGCACTCTACAAAACGGATGAATTTGAATTCAGCGATAAGGGTAACGGCCAATATGTTATCGGTGCAGGTGTTGTGGCTTTACAGACTTATATGACACTGAATTGGACCCTAGATAGTAGTCAAATTGGCGGTCAGGGTTGGTTCATGTGGGAATATGATCATCGAGGGAGAAAAAGCGCGATTACAGGAAACCGATCGGGAAATACGCTTGTATTTAAAACGAGGAGTACCGGTACTTATGAATTGGACCAAGATTTAACTAAACCACAAATTAGCCTAACAAAATATTCTCCTTACGGTAGAAGTAATAGCACATTCAATGAAATTCGCCTGACAGTAAAAGATGACAAAACAGGTATTGAGCGTTATAGTGCAAAAATTGACGGAAAGTTTGCTAGAATCGATTACGACTATAAAAGTAGTTTGTTCAAGGTTGTTATTCCGAAAGACACCCCGCCTGGAAGTCATAAACTTGAAATAGTCGTAATAGACGGCGTTGGCAATACAACTGAAAAGGACTTTACGATCACTCTATGAAACGCTTATTGTTTTTATGCCTAATTATTTGTGCTGCGCTGAATGCTCAGGCACAATCCAAGACGCCCATTCAGCTGCACGGTGTAGTAGTGAGTAATGATAGTTTGGTCCAATTACTTCCTAACGTTCAAATCCTCGTCAAAAGCCGTGGTCAGATGAATGTAAGCGACCGCGATGGCTTCTTTTCCCTCGTCGTAATGCCCGGCGATACAGTATTATTTCAACACATCGGCTTCAAGCTGACCCGTTTCTGGGTACCGGACACCTTGGAGGGAGATAACTTTTTGGCACGCATCATCCTAGAATGGGACACCGAGGTACTAGACCCCGTGATTGTCTACCCTTGGCCGTCGAAGGAAAACTTTAAAGAGGAGTTCTTGGCGATGGAAATCCAAACCACAGAACTAGATATTGCACAGCGAAACCTGGCCCTCGATGAACTACGCGCGCGAGCCCAAGCCATGGGCTATGATGCCGCAGAGATGCAAGATTACTTAATCACCATGCAGAACCAGCAGCTTTACAATCAAGGTCGCTACTATGGCGGCTCCGGAGCCTCTGCAATTCTGGGCGCATTGTCCAATCCCTTTGCTTGGACCGAATTATTCCAAAGCCTGAAACGCAAGTAACTTGAAAAGATTTCTTCTCATCCTAGGGCTATTGCCATGGGCCGCCACCGCGCAGGTCATGGACTCCACCCTTTTGGATGAAGTTGAGGTCCAAAGCGAGCGCACTGCCGAGAAAGGTACCACCGTATTCGGCAAGGACATTAGGTTTACCACGGGCGCTGAAGGCGGCGTAGAAGGGGTCGTCAAGACCTTTGCCGGGGTGAGCTCTAGGAACGAAATGAGCTCGCAATACAATGTGCGCGGTGGGAACTTCGACGAAAATCTAGTCTACATCAACGGATTTAAGGTGTTTCGTCCGTTCTTGGCACGGGCCGGTCAGCAAGAAGGAATGAGCATTATCCATCCACATTTGGTCACCAGCATAAACTTCAGTGCCGGCGGCTTCAGTGCGATGTACGGCGATAAACTCAGTTCGGTTTTAGATGTGAATTATTCCTACCCACGAGGACCTGGCTTCCGTGAAATGACTGCGGAAAGTTCCCTTACAGGTGCGAGCTGGGCCTTGAAACAAAATTCAGGCCCATGGACCGTGGCCACTGGATTGCGCTACCGCAACAATGCCCTCCTACTCAATGCCACGGATGTGCAAAGCGACTACTTCCCCGTCAATGCCGACGGGCAGGTGTTATTGAGCAGGCTATATGGAAACGAAGAGGGCGATTACGGACATGCAAGGCTGGAGTTCTTTGCCCATTTCGCGCACAACCGAATGAACCAAATTCCGCAGAACCGACAAACAAACTTTGGGTCTCTGCAGGAAGCCTTGCGGCTCAACGTCTACTTCGATGGAAAGGAACAGTTCGGATACGACACCCAGTTCCTTGCGACCAAATACACCACCATCACTGCCATCGCAGGCGGTGGCGTACGCACGTTCTCCGCTACAGGCTTCCACACTACGGAAGTGGAGATTACTGATGTCATTGGCTACTACCGCTTGAATGAGCTCAACAACGACTTGGGCTCCGACGATTTCGGTGAGATCACCTTGGTGCGTGGCGTAGGTGCCTTCCAGGATTTTCGTCGCAACTTCCTCGACGCCTATATCGGCAATCTCAAGTACGACGAGGTCATCAGCTTTAACAATGTTGATGTGAGCATCGGAGCCTTGGTTCAGGGTGAAAACATCTACGACCGGTACAAGGAATGGGAACGCATCGACAGTGCGGGATATAGCCTACCCTACACCGGCAGCACCCTTGATAGTGTCATTAGCGGAAGATTGTATAGCACTGCTGCCGAAGGTTTGGAGCTCTACAGCCATGTGTCAGCCACTCAGACCTTAATCAATACCAGAGCGAAGGCTTGGATGAATGTGAGCGGCGCAAGAGCAGTCGACAAAGGGACTTGGCGCTATAATGTTGGTGCGAGGATGCAATGGGCCCAATTATCGAATGAAGTCCGCATCAGCCCCCGCGCAAATGTGAAGTTCACCCCGGAGGGTGGCTTATTGGCCAAATACCGCTGGACCTTAAGCGCGGGCTTATACGACCAATACCCCTTCTATCGTGAAATGCGTTTGAAGGACGGCACCCTAAATACGGAGGTGAAGAGTCAGCAGGCCCTGCACCTTATCGCACGCCAAGATCGCTACTTCAACTTGTGGAACCGTCCCTTTGTATGGAGTTTGGAAACGTATTACAAGGGGTTGCAGCGCGTGAATCTATTTGATGTGGAGAATGTGCGCATTCGCTACCAAGGCAACAATGACGGACTGGCTCGAGTATATGGGATCGATTCCCGTATCAATGGTGAGTTTGTGAAAGGCACCGACAGCTGGTTCACCTTTAGCTTGTTCCGCGCACAGGAGCGCAGCACTACCAGTTTGGTGCAGGGCTGGCACGCCCGACCTACCGATACGCGATTCAATTTTGCGGTGTACTTCCAAGATTATTTGCCGAACGATCCCTCTACCCGATTGTCTTTGACCTTGATGGTCGGCGGTGGCTTTCCTTTTGGTCCCGATGGTATAGGCAATGAGATTGCGCAGCCGGAAGATAGATTCTTCCGCAGCCCGCCTTACCGTCGTGCGGATATAGGATTTATTAAGGTGCTTAAAGGAAATTGGACCCAGCAATTTGAAGAGGTATGGATCAGTGCGGAAATCTTCAACCTATTGCAAGCGCGCAATACCGTGAGCTACCTTTGGGTCAAGGACATCAGCGCTGCCGGGCAGTATGCGGTGCCAAACTACATGACCAATCGATTGTTGAACCTTAAAGTCCACGTGGATTTCTAGCCATGCGAATAGTTGAAACTTGGAGTACCAAACAATTTAAAACGACCATTTACGCGATGGAACGCTGGCACGTCGTGGAATTTGAAGCAGGCCCTATGAAGCAAGCCTACAAATTCATGAAAGACAGCCATCCCGCAGCGGGCGATGTTAAGGATGCCCTTACGGAAGGATTCTTGGCAGAAGTTTACGCCACCTTTGAGAAGATGTACCTCAACCTGAAGGAGAACGGGTCGAAGTAGGGCCTTCGTAAGTTTTCTTTTTTCACATCATTTGGATTTCACCTCTAGCAGGGATCAAATTAATTGGATTCTATGTTGTTCACACAGCATGGAATGTAATTAATTCGTTACATTTGTGAAGCGTGAAATTAAAATCACTCCCGAGTGCCATGCCTTTATTACAGAGCAACCACAGCGCGTCCTAGATAAATTCTACGAAGTCATTGCAGTGCTCATTGAGATTCAAGTGGTTGCTGCGCCTTACGTAAAAAAGCTCACTAACACTCGGTTCTATGAATTGCGGGTGAAGGCTGTTCAGGAATACAGGTTTATACTCTACCCCATGGATCACGAAAATTTCACGCTAGCCAACAAGGTAATCTGTCTGAACGGATTTGTAAAAAAGAGCACAAAAGATTACCGGAAGGCCGTAAACCGAGGTAATGAACTGTTGAAAATATATGTCGGAAATGAACGAACTGATCAACCTTAATGAAATCATTGACGCCAAATTTGGAGAGGCTGGGACTGCTAGTCGAGAGGCGTTTGACCACAAAGCATTTTCAAATTACTTCGCCGAGGTCATTAAATATCGACGTAAGCAATTGGGCTTGACCCAAGAAGACCTCGCACAATCTATTGGGAAGAAACGACCATACATCAGCAGGATAGAAAAAGGTGAGGACATTCGTCTCTCCAACTTCGCGCTTATCGCCAATGCGCTAGACATGAGTATCGAGTTCAAAATCGCAGAATAACCTACGTTAAGAACTCTGCCTCCAAGCTCCTGCCCTTGTCGGTATTGTACCAATCCTGGGCAAAGAGCACCCAATCTGATTTATTGAAATCTTCCTTCGCGCGCCACGTATTGTAATGTTCGGTCAGCGGTGCGGGACGCGGACCCCAGGTGTAGAGGATTCTGAAATCTGCAGATAATCGGACTAGTTTTGGAATGGATCTTCCGCCACCTGTCAAAAACTCATCCATCAAGTCCAAGTTATGGTCGCGCAAAATCACCCGCAATTCAATGCCCAAGGCCGTTGTCCATTTAGCGATGAACGGTAGGTTGTGCGCCGCATCGCCACACCAAGGTTCGCTGAACACCAACCACTGCTCGCCTTCTTGTACTCGGACGGCAAGGGTTTGCAAAAAGGCTTCAGTCGGCGTGTACATTTTCTCCCATCGCTTCATGCGCGCAGCTCCCAACTTGGTGTAATTCACGTAGGCTTCCTTCTGTGGACCGGTGGTTTTACCTTCTTTGGCCAATTGTTTGTTGAAGGCAGCGTACTCCTTATAGGTCATGCCCTCGGACATGGCTTTGATTAGGAGCTCCTTACGTTGATTTGGGTCCATAGGTGAAAGGCTTGAATAGTTGTAGGGGGCGCTCGACGATTAGGAAGGCAGCGGCACAAACCAGTGCGGTCAATCCCAGGTAAATGAACCATAGCGGACCACTAGGTATGGCCCAAGTTTTCACCCACATCAACACAGGGATATGGAAGAGGTACATGCTAAAAGAAACCTTCCCCACCCAACGCAAGGGCTTGAATGAGAGTAGCGATGCCCACCATCCGGGACCAAAGGTAGCCGCAAGGGCGATGGACCATAGGGCCGCGGCAGGTAGGAAGGTGTTGATATTGGTGAAATCGTCCACTTTCCAAGACCAAAAACTGAAGGCAAGAATGACGGACCAGCCCAGTGAGGAGGCGGGTTTGAAGGCGCGCAGGGCGTTCCAAAAATTGGGCACACATCGTTCCAATACCGCGACTAGCGTGCCCATCAAAAAGATGTTTAGATATAATAAGGTGCTCGTGCCGTCGGGTTGCCAAAGCACGGAATATTGGTAGACGCCCACGAAGAGTGCGGCAAAAGTGATGCCTATCGCCCAGAGGTTCCAGCGGAGTATGCGGTGGAAGAAGTAGAGCAAGATTGGGCTGATGAGGTAGTATTTGAATTCGACGGGGATGGACCAGAAGATGTGGTCGCCGCGTTGGAGGGCGAGATGCTCCCATAATTGGCCCCAACTGTGGATTACAACTTTTAGACCGGCTGCATTTGCTAAGCGAAATACGACTAATGCAAGGAAGAAGAGCGGGAAGATGCGCAGGACGCGACGGCTGAAGTAATAAAGCCAGTAATCCCACTGTGCCCTGCCCTGCTGGAACATTTTGATGATCTGGCGATCGAGCAGGTAAGCGCTCAGCACAAAGAAGAGGTACACGCCCAGCTTGCCGCGAATCATCATGCTATCGGGTCCGAAGGGGCCCAGGCCGTGATTTGCGCCGTGGCCGAACACCACCATCAACACTGCCAATCCACGCAGCCCGTCAAGGGGCTTGTGGTGGTCGGGATGCTCATCCCCAGCGAAGAAGGCGGTGGCCCAGTTCATTACTTCTTAAATTCCAAGAGGGTCTTGCGGATGATGGCAATACACTCGTCGAGTTGTGCTTTGGTCATGACTAGTGGCGGAGCGAATCGGATAATGTTTCCGTGCGTAGGCTTCGCCAAAAGACCGTTTTCTTTCAAGGCCACACAGATGTCCCAAGCCGTTGAGCTATCTGGTGTATCGTTGATAATGATCGCGTTCAACAAACCCTTTCCGCGCACCTTGGTTACAAGGTCGGTTTCCCCGATTATTTTATTCATTTCGGCGCGGAAGTGCTCGCCCATGGCGCGGGCATGAGGGGCCAATCCCTCCTCTTTCACCACTTCAAGGGCTGCGATCGCCACTTTTGCCGCAATAGGGTTTCCGCCGAAGGTCGAACCGTGCTGGCCGGGTTTGATCACCTCCATAACTTCAT
Source organism: Schleiferiaceae bacterium (assembly GCA_022424815.1). Taxonomy (GTDB): domain Bacteria; phylum Bacteroidota; class Bacteroidia; order Flavobacteriales; family Schleiferiaceae; genus UBA10364. Next base: position 15,772 of record JAKMGS010000015.1, read on the forward strand.
TATCCGCCAAGACCGCACTGACAGGGTATACTCCGCCCGACAAAGCCTTTCCTAAAATTAGAAGATCTGGTTTGGTGTAGGTCTCTCCACGCTCACAGGTGTTGCCACAAGAACAGTTTCCACATACGGCCACTAGTGAACCTGTACGTGCAATGCCCGTTTGAACCTCATCCGCAATGAAGAGCACATTGCGCGCCTCACACATGGCTTTGGCTTTCGCAACAAAATCATCTGCCGGCGTATTCACCCCAGCCTCACCTTGGATAGGCTCCACCAAGAAACCGACCACATTTTCATTCGCTAAGGCAAAACCCAAGGCGCCTAAATCATTATACGGTACGCTCACAAAACCGCCGGTATATGGACCGAAGTTGTTGCGCGCGTCTGGATCGTCACTGAAAGAGATGATGGTGGTCGTACGTCCGTGGAAGTTTCCTTCACACACGACGATGATCCCTTGATTCTGTGGCACGCCTTTTTTCTCGTACCCCCATTTACGGGCTATCTTTAAGGCCGTTTCCACGGCTTCTGCCCCAGTATTCATAGGTAGTACCTTTTCAAAACCGAAAGTGTCGCAAATGTATTTCTCGTACACCCCGAGCTGACTGTTGAAGAAAGCGCGCGAGGTCAAGGTCAATTGTTTAGCCTGATCCACCATGGCGCCAACGATTTTCGGATGGCAATGGCCTTGATTCACCGCACTGTAGGCCGAGAGAAAGTCAAAGTATTTTTTGCCCTCTACGTCCCACACGTGAACGCCATCGCCGCGGTCTAAAACAACAGGTAGTGGGTGGTAATTGTGGGCCCCGTAAGTATCTTCAAGGTGCATCAAAGCGTTAGAATCCATGCTCGAAATCATTTAAATTATTTGGGTGTGCTACAAATATAAGGGCGTTGGGTCCGATTAGGGCAGAATTTGATAACTTCAACAAATCAAATCACCAACAATTATGAAAAAACTATTACTCGCACTTCTTACGGTGGCATTTGGTTTGACCGCGCAAGCGCAATACTACCACCTCTCGGGGGCCTCGGGCAACCCGAACAACATCAACCAAGAAGATTCGGAGTACCCAGTGAGCGGGGGGCTACCTTCTACTTGGTCCTCTATTCTTAGCGCCGCACAAAGCGCAGGAACTTACTCTTCTACACAGAGCATCCCATTCAACTTCTTGTTCAATGGCGATACGGTAACTACGTACCGCGTATCAAATACTGGTATCCTTACCTTCTCGCAAGCCAACACTCCAGCCAACAATAGTGGCGGTACGGCAGCATCATTGGCCAGCAGCAACGTACCAGATTCATCGATCTGTGTATTGGGGATTAACGGTAGCGGATCGAACGACGCAATAGCCAAAGCGACCTTTGGAACTTCTCCGAACCGTCAGCACTGGGTAATGTTCAGCTCATACAGCGGCACCGGTACCAGCGGTAGCCACTGGACGTACTGGTCTATTGTGATGGAAGAATCTACCAACAATATCTACATCGTTGACCAGCGCACGGCAGCCTTCACAGGTTCTCTAAACCTAGGGGTGCGCGTGAGCAGCACGGTGATCGACAGCTTGAACGGTGTGACCAGCCAGAGCACCAATGCTCCCGACCGCTCGGACAATACGCACTACACATTCATCCAAGGCGTACAGCCAGATTACGAGATGGGCGGTGTGAGCCTAAACGTCAGTCCTTACCTCGGCTTAAACACGGCACCTTATACCATCGAAGCAGACTTCGTGAACAACGGTGCACAGACCTTGACCAGCGCCACCTTCAACTATAGCATTGACGGCGGTACGCCAGTGACCTCGTCGTTGAGCAGCTTGAGCGTTGCCAGCGGATCATCTGGGACGTTAACTTCTGGAACGAATTGGAACCCGTCCGCCACAGGCGTATACGAATTGAAAGCATGGTTGAGCGGTCTCAATGGTTCGAACACCGATGCCAACACGAGCAACGATACCGTTTCATTGACCGTGCAAGTCGTGACTGCCTTGACGCAGCGTTACCCGTTGTATGAGACCTTCACCTCTTCAACTTGTGGGCCTTGTACGCCAGCAAACACGACAATGGAAGCTGTATTCGACGATAACCCAGGCGAGCACAACTCCATCAAATACCAAATGAGCTGGCCAGGCACGGGTGATCCTTACTACTTCAGCGAAAGTGGAGACCGTCGTACATTCTACGGCATTAACTCTGTACCACGCGTAGAGATTGACGGTGGTTGGGACGGCAACGGTAACTCGTTGACTCAGGCTGTGTACGATTACCACCAAAACCAGCCTGCTTTCGTTCAAATGTCAGCGACTTGGTCTCGTTGGAGCAAAACCATTGAAACGGATGTAACCATCACTCCACTCGCGGATGTGAGTAGCAACAACTTAAAACTTTTCGCTGCCATCTACTCGATCAGAGATACCGCTAACGTGAAGACCAATGGTGAAACGGAGTTCTTCCACGTCGTGAAGAAACTCATGCCGAGCTCTTCAGGTGAAAGCTTGAGTGCTTTGACTTCTGGTTCTACGGTGACCAAGCAGTTGAGCTACACCTTCAACGGTACCTACGTGTTGCCGCCGAGCGCACAGAGCCCAGTGAACCTCAGCACCAACCACACCGTAGAAGATTTCTCGAATCTTGGCGTGATCCTTTGGATTCAAGATGCAAGCACGAAGGAAGTATTGCAGAGTGTGGATGCCACGTATACTATTGGCCAATTCGAAAACTCGCTCGCATCTCAAATGAAGATCTACCCGAACCCAACCACCGATGTGTTGTTCGTGGAAGGAGATTTCAGCGAGGAAGCCACCGTTCGTCTAGTGGATATGGCGGGTCGCGAGTTCGTGCGCACCCAGGCAGATTTCACAGGCGGCCACCGCGTAGAGATTTCTACCGCGTCATTGGCGCCGGGCACTTACCTGCTCATCACTACAACGCGCGGCGCAAGCCATGCTCAACCAGTAATTATACTCTAAGGCAATCATGTATTTAATTTATGCAATACTTTATTCAGTGTGTGTGATATACGCCGCATTGCGATTCTGGAATGGATTGGATTCGTATTTCAGACAGAAAAAAGACAAAGCAGTTTAAAGTTTAAATTGACAATTAATAATGGGGCGGCCTGCAGGCCGCCCTTTCTTTTATCGGTATTTTTGCCACATGGGAAGAAAGAACAGACGCATCCCCAACCTTGAGCGTGTACACCTCACAGATTTGGGCAACAAAGGCAAGGCGGTAGGACGCCACAACGACCGCGTGGTCTTCGTCAATGGCGGAGTACCGGGCGATGTGGTGGACGTACAAGTCACGAAGAAGCGCCGTGCCTACCTCGAGGGCAAGGTGATTCATGTTCATGAATACAGCGCAGACCGCATCGAATCGCAGTGTGAGCACTTCGGGGTATGTGGCGGTTGTAAGTGGCAGAATTTGGACTACAACAAGCAGCTGTTCTATAAGGAAAAAGAGGTGCAACAGAATTTGAAAAAAATTGGGCACATCACCCCTCAAACCTTCCACCCCATCCTCGGAAGCGCGAAACAATACCGATACCGCAACAAACTAGAATTCAGCTTTACCGACAATAAATGGTTGACCCAAGCGCAGCTCGATAGCGGAGAAACGTTCGAGGAGCGCCGCGGCGCCGGCTTCCACATCCCAGGATTTTGGGACAAGGTGCTCGATATTGATACCTGTCACCTGCAGCCGGAACCCACCAATGCCATTCGCAATTTCATTCGCGATTGGGCCATTCAGCGCAACTTGCCGTTCTTCAACCCACGTTCGCAAGAGGGATGGCTGCGCACAATGATGATTCGTGTGGCCAGTACGGGGGATGTGTTGGTGGTGATCCAATTCCGCACTGAGCTCCAAGCCGAGCGCGAAGCACTGTTGAATGACCTTGTGGAGGTGTTCCCAGAGATCACGTCCCTGCAATACGCCATTAACCCGAAGGGCAACGATACCATGTATGATTTGGACATCCACACCTTCTACGGGCAGCCCTATATCGAGGAGGCCATGCCGAAGTACAGCGGCGAGGGGGAACTCAGGTTTAAATTGGGCCCAAAGAGCTTTTATCAGACCAACCCAGACCAGGCGTACGAACTCTACAAAGTGGCCCTGGATATGGCCAATATTCAGCCGACCGACCTCGTCTTCGACCTCTACACCGGTACCGGTACGATCGCGCTATTTATGGCAGAGAAGGCCAAGGAAGTGGTGGGCATTGAGCTCGTGCCAGAGGCCATTGCAGATGCGAAGATCAACGCGGAAAACAACCATATTGATAATGCGACCTTCTACGTGGGCGACATGAAAGACGTGTTTACGGATGCGTTTATCCAGAAGCACGGACGTCCGAACATCATTGTGACGGATCCGCCTAGGGAGGGCATGCATAAGGATGTTGTGGCCCAATTATTGGCGCTCGAAATCCCCCGCATGGTCTATGTAAGCTGCAACAGCGCCACACAAGCGCGCGATTTGGGCTTGTTGGCCGAGAAGTATGAGGTGATCCAAAGCCGCGCCGTGGATATGTTCCCTCAGACGCATCACATTGAAAACGTTGTTGAATTGGCCCTTAGAGCGTAACTTCGCGACCAACACATCCACTATGAGCAGCACTGAAATCCTCAACGCAGAAGAGATCCAATTCAAAATCCAACGCCTCGCTTGGGAATTGTTCGACCGTCACAGTCGTGCACAGACCCTATATGTTATTGGCATCAAGGATAATGGGTATTGGTTGGCGGACCAATTAGTCACTCGCCTGCGCGAAATTTCAGAAATAGACGTCACGCTCCTCGAACTCGTGATGGACAAAGAGAACCCGGTTCTTGAGAACATGCACATCGACCTTCCCGAAGGGGCTGAGCTGGCACTGGTTGACGATGTTCTAAACAGCGGCCGTACGCTCTTGTGGGCAGTAATCAAACTCATGGGCTTTTCACCGCGCATCCTAAGCACGACGGTATTGGTGGACCGCAGTCACAAGCGTTACCCGGTCAAAGCGGACATCAAAGGGGTGAGTCTTAGCACCACGCTGCAGGAGACTGTTCAACTCAATGTAGTAGGCGGCAAGGCCGTGAATGTCTACCTAGCGTAAGACTTCAACGCAGCTTTAAGCTCCGCGACTCCTAGGGCATCGCCCTTCACACGCACCTGCGCCTGACTGTAATAGGGACGGCGCTCGAACAGGTGTTTGGCCACAAATTCCACCAAATCTTCTTGACTTTTTATCAGTGGGCGATCTGTACTTCCTTGAAGTCTTTGGGCCAATTCCCCTATGCTCACATCCAAGAACACCGTACGCCCCGCCTCATTCAGCAGCGCCATATGATCGTAGAACACCGGCGTCCCTCCGCCCAAAGCCACCACAGCGTCCTCAGGTCCCTCTGCTAACCAAGAAACCAAGGCTTCGTGTTCGGCCTTTCGAAACGAAAGCTCCCCCTTCTCTTCGATATACGCACCCACCGGCATCCCCAAGTTGCCCTCCAAGAGCCCGTCAAGGTCCACAAAAGCAACATTCAGCGCTTCCGCTAAAGCCAAGCCCAGTGTGCTTTTACCGCTGGCCATATAGCCTAAAAGAAAGATTCTCATGGTGTTCCAATTTCTACCTCAAAAGTAACCCAAAATTCATGTGCATATTTTTTTCAATCCACCTTGCGGAAAAAAGATTCGTCTTTATATTTGCAGCCCGCAAAGCGGACTAAGGTTGATCTCTTAGCTCAGTTGGTAGAGCAATACACTTTTAATGTATGGGTCCAGGGTTCGAGCCCCTGAGGGATCACTAAGAGAAAACCACCTTCCAAAGGTGGTTTTCTTTTTTACAGACAGAGGCAACACTTTACCTACCTTTGTTTGGACAATGCCCAGGTGGTGGAATTGGTAGACACGCCATCTTGAGGGGGTGGTGCGAGTATTCGCGTGCAAGTTCGAGTCT
>JAKMGS010000195.1 GCA_022424815.1 Schleiferiaceae bacterium
TGCTTCCCTACCTGTTCCGTCGCGCCGAGGAAAACACCTCCGTGGAAGGACAGACTGGACGTGAATTATCGCTGATTCAAGAAGAGGTCAAGCGTAGAAAGCGCGCTTAATCCGGGAGTTGTTCGACAGAAAGGACTCGGACCGTGTCCTCACAATTTTCGATACGAATCAAATACGGGTAACTTTCGTGGCTGTAGAAAAGTGCGTATTCCCCGCATGGTTTTTTGCGCTGATCACTTTTGCCTAGATCGATTTCACCATCAACCATAGCACGATAGTAGAGACTGTCTTTACTAAGGTCTAGCAACGGCTGAACCAAAGAAGCGCTATCTAAACTTGTAGTTCGCAATTTCTTTTTCACCCGAGCCTCAGGGAAATATGCAAAGTCATAATCACGATCCCCAAAAAACACAGTAACTAAAGCAACGCCTAAACCAATGCCGATGATGTAGAATAAAAGTCGTCGTAAAAATGCCATCTCAAAGATTTTTGCCGTGGGCGGCAGTTAGGGAAGGCAAAGGTAAACGCTTCCCTTTACAATGCCCCAAACAATAAGCTATCATTTGAAAACGGGAGGTCGAAATGCTCACCCAAATGTCTTTTGGTGAGCAGCCCCTTGTACATGTACAGTCCCGCTCGAACATTCAAGTCGTAGTGCAAACAATCTTCCACACCGCCACTGTCGGCCACCTGCTGCAACAATGGCCCTACAATATTGCTCATCGCAATAGTTGCGGTATGTCCTACGGCACTCGCCATATTTGGCACCATATAGTGTATGACCCCGAGTTTCTCGAAGGTCGGCGCGTCGTGCGTTGTCAACTCAGAGGTCTCGAAACAGCCCCCGCTATCGATGCTGATGTCAATAATTACACTGTTCGGTTCCATGGCCGCAATCATATCCTCAGTCACCACCATCGGGGTGCGGCCTTCCGACGGTCGCAACGCTCCAATAACAATATCCGCCTTCATCAATCGTTTCGACACCACCAATTCTTGTATGACCTCCGTCCCCACGCTGCTCCCAAACATTTCTTGGGCATCGCGCAACCTGTTGATATTGCTGTCCATCAGGATCACCTGAGCTCCCATGCCTTGGGCCGCGCGCACGGCCGAGAGGCCGGCGACGCCGGCGCCCAGCACCACCACGCGGGCAGGCAACACGCCGGGAATAGACCCCATGAGTTTTCCTTTTCGCGAGCCATGGGCGCCGTCCGCGAGTAGGCTTGCGCCTACGCGCGCGGCCATCTGCCCCGCAATCTCACTCATGGCCATTCTCAAGGCACTTTGGTCTTCGGAATTGCGCACTTCCTCCAGGGCAAGTGCGGTGATTTTTTTATCGGCGAGCGCCTTGATGTAGGCGCGGTCGCGAGTGCGTAGTTGGAGCGCAGAGATCAGGGTTTGATTGCCCTTCATGAGCGCTATTTCAGCGGGCGTGGGAGGCGCTACCTTCGCAACAATGGCACATTGGAAGATGGTGCCAGTGTCGGAGATGATGTCCGCCCCAGCATCCGCGTACATGCGATCCGTGAACCCCGCCAATTCCCCCGCGCCTTCTTCCATCATAATAGAATGGCCGGTGCGGGTGAGGATTTGTACAGATTCAGGAGTAAGCAAGATGCGGTGCTCATTCATTTCGCGCTCCTTAGGAAGCCCAATATGCAAGTTCATGCTCTTGGTATCTACCGCCAATCGCTCTTCTTGTGTTGCCCAGGCCGTTTCAGACCAGCTGATGTAATCACTCATAGTTCCACGCTATTTTTTGTGTGCTGAGGCTGGGGTAAAAACGCACAGTACGCTGTCCGGACGGTGTAGCCGTGAGGTACACCACCCCAACAGTGTAGGGTAATAAAGATCGTACTTTTTCTCCCCATTCGATCCACATTGGGCAGCCATCTTCGAGATATTCTTCCAAGCCGACATCATAGGCCTCCTCTTCCGAGGTCAAGCGGTACGCGTCAAGGTGGTAGAACCTTCCCTTTGGACCATAGTGCTCTTCGATGAGTGCAAAGGTGGGCGAGGATCCGCGGTCTTCGCTGCCCCAGGCCTCAAGCAAGGCATTACACAAGGTCGTCTTTCCGCTGCCCATGGGCGCTTCAAGAAGATTAACGTGGTGTTCGGTATGATCGAGAATGTGCGCGGCGAGCGTTGGCAGATCTGCCAAGGTCACGGCCTCATAGCACCAATGATCATTTTGGAACGTGAATCGCATAAGGAATTATCAATTCCTCCAAAGATACCCCACCGTGCTGATATGTGTTGCGGTAGTACTGGGCAAAATGGTTGAACCTGTTGGGATACACATAGAAATAGTCCGACAGGGCGAAGATGTACTCGTCTGCAATGTGCTGCTTCGGCAAGCCTACAGATTCAGGGTTCTTGATAACCAAGCTGTGTTTGGACGGGTAACTAATGCCATTGCCATTCTTGTATCGAAGGTTGGTGGTGAGCTCCTTGGTCCCAACCACCTTGGCGGGACGCTGAACATTAATGGTCCCATGGTCGGTGGTGATGATCACAGTATAGCCCTGCTCCCCGGCCCACTGCAACATTTTCAGCAGCGGCGAACCTT
>JAKMGS010000196.1:0-2137 GCA_022424815.1 Schleiferiaceae bacterium
TGCCATCCACAAAATGGGGCGCCGTCAAAGGCCAATCTCAGCAGTGTTCTCATTACTTTTGGTACTCGTTGATACGCCAAAGGTACGCTTGTGCAGGAAAAAAGGACAAAAATCTTATTGCTCTCTGACAATCACAGTCATATGGACGACCGTGTGCTTGATTTTTGTAGTCAGGTTGATATGATCTGGCATGCCGGGGATATAGGATCGCACGAAAGTATGGATGCCTTGGAGGCCACCGGCAAACCGGTCGTAGCAGTATATGGTAACATCGACGACCACACCATGCGCGCACGATACCCAGAGCATCAGAAGTTCTTCCTGAACGGCGTTAAGGTATGGATGACCCATATCGGGGGCTATCCACCGAAGTACAACATGCGCACCAGAGAAGCCATTCGCAAGGAAAAACCCGACCTGTTTATATGTGGTCACAGTCACATTCTCAAGGTGGTCAATGACCCTAAAATTGATTGTTTACATATGAATCCCGGTGCTTTCGGACACCACGGATTTCATAAAGTTAGAACCATGCTGCGCTTCGATATTGTTCAAAACCACCCGAATACCCGTGGAAAAGTGGAGAACCTCGAAGTGATAGAATTAGGAAAACGAGGGCAACTGCGCTAATTTTGCGCTTTAACGAAGAAACATATGTCTACTGCTTTACATGCCATCACTCCAGTGGATGGTCGCTATGCTTCAAAAACTGCAGAGTTAACCCATTATTTTTCAGAGTTCGCTTTGATTAAATACCGCGTTCGCGTGGAAATTGAATACTTCATCGCCCTTTGCGAGACCGGTGTAGAGCAGCTAGCGGGTGTAGATTCGGATTTGTTTGAACCACTTCGAGACATCTACCGCAACTTCCAAACTGAAGATGCGCAGAAAATCAAGGACATAGAGAAGGTAACCAACCACGATGTGAAAGCCGTGGAATACTTTATCAAAGAGAAGTTCGAAGGATTAGGTTTGAGCCAATTCCAAGAGTTTATCCACTTCGGATTGACCTCTCAAGACATCAATAACACCTCAGTGCCGCTAAGCATTAAGGACGCATTGAACGAACTTATCTACCCACAGCTTCAAGCGCTAATCGATGCTATTGATGCTAGTGCTAGCGCTTGGGACCACATTCCACTTTTGGCACGCACACACGGCCAACCGGCCTCTCCTACCACCTTAGGAAAGGAATTCAAAGTATTCACTGCACGCCTGCGCGCTCAGGTGGAACAACTCAAAGCAGTTCCGCACAGCGCGAAATTTGGTGGTGCTACAGGAAATTTCAATGCACATACAGTGGCGTATCCACAAGGCGATTGGCACAGTTGGGGCGATAACTTCGTAGCCAACTACTTGGGTTTATCTCGCAGCTACCCTACTACGCAGATTGAGCATTACGACAACCTAGCTGCACAGTTCGACGCAATGAAGCGCATCAACAATATTTTTATTGACTTCTGCCGTGACGTATGGACCTACGTGAGCATGGATTACTTCAAGCAGAAAATCAAGAAAGGTGAAGTGGGTTCTTCAGCAATGCCGCACAAGGTAAACCCAATTGATTTTGAAAATGCAGAAGGTAACCTTGGCCTAGCCAATGCGTTGTTGGAGCACTTGGCTGCGAAACTGCCTATTTCTCGATTACAACGTGACCTTACCGACTCAACCGTATTGCGTAACGTCGGTGTGCCTTACGGCCACCTAATGATTGCTATCGCGAGCATGAACAAAGGCTTGGGCAAACTACTGGTTAATGAAGCCAAGATTGCCGCAGATTTGGAAGCCAACTGGGCTGTAGTGGCTGAGGCCATACAGAACATCCTTCGTCGTGAAGGCTATCCTAAGCCGTATGAAGCGTTGAAGGAATTGACCCGCACAAACAGCGCGATTACCGCTGAAAGCATCTCAGCATTTATTGATACCTTAGAGGTAAACGACAGCATTAAAGCCGAGCTCAAGGCAATCACGCCAAGCAACTACATCGGTCAGATGCGCTCTTAACCTATGAAGAAAAAGATATTTCAAGGGATTGCGGTCGTCGTTTTGGCGGCCGTTTTTTTTGGACTCTATGAATACTTCCGAACGCCTCAAACCGCATTAGAGCGTGAGGCTAACCTAATGCTAGATTCACAGG
>JAKMGS010000196.1:2147-2569 GCA_022424815.1 Schleiferiaceae bacterium
AAATTTCAGGCGAGATTATCGCCTCCGAAAGCCAAAGTGTTGAACTTATTGGTGGGGTAATTATTACCCGCAGTACAGAGGACCCAGCTAAATGGCCTAAAGCAGGTTCTGCAACCTTCAAAGCAAAGTTTGACGGTGTTGAAGAGGACGAATTCTTTGGAGAACTCCTATACCGCTTCAGTGGCGGATTTCTTATAAAAGGACTGCAGTCGGAGAATCTGAACCAACCCAATGGCGAAGAATAGCGACAAAGCCAAGGCGCTATTTCTCAAGTCTCCTGTCAACCATTCTAAAATCCCAATGGAGAACATTCCGACCGTCGTGGCGAGTTTTTCCATCACGTCGTAAAAACTGAAGTACGTGCTGTGGTCTTCAGTCTTCGGAAGCATCTTACTGTAGGTACTTCTCGAAAGGCTTTGTAC
>JAKMGS010000197.1 GCA_022424815.1 Schleiferiaceae bacterium
GGATTAGCGGCTAAAGTGCTTGAGGCGTTAAAGACTTCTTAGAAGCGCTTAAAAACGAATTGGACCGTATCTGGCGTTCGTTGTTCTAATAAAATATCTAAACCCTCTGTTTCGCGAGTTTCGTCCTCTTCGTTAGTGTGACGGATGGTTAATAATTCCACAGAAGATGTGAGTTCGAGATCGAACTGGCCTGTGAGCTCAGCGAGTACTTTAGGTACAATGATCGGGTCGTTATTGATACAGAACATTGCTTTGGTGGCGGTATTGCGCATCAAATTTACCACGACGCCTTGCTCGGCAAATAAACGGTATACTGCGCTGAGGTGGTGCTCGGCGATAAAGGCCAAATCTTTGGTACTGAGCTGCAGAAGGATCTGGTTTTTCTTCAAGATGAAGTTCGCAACCTCGGGCTCTGGGCGGTCTACACCACCAATAGTAGTTCCTGGGAGGATAGGGTCAACGAAGCTCTTGATGTGTAACGGAATGCCCTTCTTTTTAAGCGGTTGAATGGTCTTTGGGTGGATGATCGATGCACCGTAGAAGGCCAATTCAATGGCTTCATTAAACGGCAATGCATCAATCTTTTGGGTATTTGCGAAGGTCTTTGGATCCCCGTTCAACATTCCTGGAACATCTTTCCAAATGGTGAGACTATCTGCACCGAGGCAGAAAGCGAATACGGCGCCCGTATAATCGGATCCCTCACGACCTAGGGTTGTGGGGCGCCCGGCTGGAGAGGAGCCAATGAACCCTTGTACGAAGTTGACCTTGTCTTGGGCAATATTTGAGCGGATGGCAAGGCCGGTTTGTTCCCATTGGACCGTCGCACGGCGGAATTGACCGTCAGTTTTTAACAGTTCGCGTGTGTCCTGCCAAACGGTAGGTACTTCCTGACCAACGTAGGCAGCAATTATGCGGGTGGAGATTAATTCTCCGTGGTGTACAATGTAGTCGTAGCCTTCGCCGTAAGAAATATCTTGTTTATCCAGACCTTCTCTAATGCTGGCAATCAGAGCTGCTACATGTTCGTTAATTTCCGTCGGGTCCTCAAAGAGTTCATTGATGATACTTTGGTGGAAGGTATCGATAGCGTCAATTTTTGCATTGGCCTCGGATAAATTTCCGTTACTCCACGCGGCTACCACTTCTTCAAAGGCATTGGTCATTTTGCCCATCGCGCTGACGACAACGACCATGGGACGCTGGCTGAATTGGCCAATGATACTGGCTACATTTCGTACGCTCTGTGCATCCTTTACCGATGCACCACCAAATTTAAAGACTAGCGGTGTGCTCATTTGTATTGCGCTAATTGTTCTCTAGTCAACGTTCCCAAATGCCACTCAGGGTCTAGGGAAGCGTCGTATTTTTTATAAAAGTTCAACGCTGGATCGTTCCATTCGAGTACGGTCCATTCCATGCGTCCTACATTCTGCTCACCTGCCACCTTCACGACAGCATCGAAAAGTTGCTTGCCCACCCCGTGCTGACGGAATTCAGGCTTCACATACAAATCTTCGAGGTGAAGGGTAGGGCCTTTCCACGTGCTGTAACGTGGGTAATATAGGGCCATACCTATCACTCCATGGTCCTTGTGTTCTGCGACGAAACAATCGAATCGACCTTCAGAAAAACCGTGGGTGATGAGATCTTGTTCGGTAACAATTACAGCATTTGGCTCTTTTTCATAAATGGCCAATTCAGTAATAAGGCTTAATACGGCCTTCATGTCCTGCTGTTGTGCTACGCGAATGTTGATCATCCCTGCGAAGGTACAGTAATCTCCTCGTTTGCAGCCTCGCTCACTGGAAGCTCGTTGTAGAGTCCGTGATCAACAGTACCTCGTACCAAATCTTCGATGTTTTCTCGCTCGCGGATGAGGTACGGTGTGTTGTTTTCAATGAGGATTTCCGCTGGGCGCACGCGGCTGTTGTACTGGGAAGCCATGCTGCTGCAATAGGCACCTGCATTGTGGAAGGCGAGTAGATCACCGTTGCGTACTTCGTTAAGCTTGCGGTCGTAACCGAAGGTGTCTGTTTCACAAACGTATCCAACAATGGTGTACAGGCGTTGCTCTCCTTCAGGGTTGCTTAGGTTTTCAATGTGGTGGTAGGCGTCGTACATCATCGGGCGAGGGAAGTGGTTGAAGCCACTGTTTACCTGTGCAAAGACGGTCGATGGGGTCGTTTTTGTGCTGTTCACCTTAGCGATGAAGGCCCCGGCTTCACTTACCAAGAATTTACCCGGTTCGAAGATGAGTTTTAGATCGCGGCCATATTCTAGGCAGAACTCTTTGAATCGTTCACTCATGCGTGCGCCGAAGCTCTCGATATCTGTAGTGGCTTCACCTGGTCGGTAGCCTACTTTGAAACCAGAACCGAAATCGATGTAGGTCAGTTCTTTGAAGTCGTGTGCAAGGTCCATCAAAAGGCTTGCTCCGCGCATAAAGGCATCGATGTCCAAGATGTCCGAACCGGTATGCATGTGTAGGCCGTGAACATGCAGTCCCATGTTATTTACGATGCGGTGCAGGTGGCGGACCTGGGGAATAGAGATTCCGAATTTAGA
>JAKMGS010000198.1 GCA_022424815.1 Schleiferiaceae bacterium
GCCTATGAGGCATTGAGCTTCGGCGGATTCTGGGCTTGGGATCCAGTAGAAAACACCTCATTGGTGCCGTGGCTTACCATGGCAGCCGGTACACACCTCCTGCTCATCCAACGCAATAAAGGGGGCGTAATGCCGTCGGTATTGTTCCTATTGATCATCTCATTTTTGTTAGTCTTGTATTCTACCTTCCTCACCCGTTCTGGGATTTTGGGAGATAGCTCGGTACACGCTTTCGTGGATCTAGGATTGAGTGGCCAATTATTAATTTACCTCCTCTTCTTCACTCTTGGAAGCCTTGGTCTTTTCCTGACTCGATACCGAGGCTTGCCCAAAAAAGAAAAAGAAGACCGTATGGACAGCCGTGAATTCTGGATGTTCATTGGAGCTTTAGTTCTACTGATCAGCGGTTTGCAGATTACGCTAAGCACTTCCTACCCTGTATTCAACAAACTCTTTGGTCCAGAAGGATTGATCCACCTTTACGATGAGAATAAGGTATTGAACGATCCGATCAAACACTACAATGCCATACAAGTACCCTTCGCAATCATCATCACCTTACTAATAGGTGCAGGCCAATTCCTTTCTTACCGCCAAACCTCCACCAAGCTGTTTTTCCAGCGTCAAATCACCACACTTGTGGCAACCACTCTTCTTACCGGACTAAGCGCTTGGGTACTGGATATGTGGAACCCAATGTACATCACCTTGATGTGGACAAGTTACTATGCAGTAATCGCCAACCTTGAGTTTTGGATTCGTTGGGGAAAAGGGCAATGGAACTTCGCAGGTGCCTCCGTGGCGCACATTGGTTTTGGGTTGTTAATTGCCGGCGCCTTGGTCAGCAATGCAAACAAAGACATCATCTCGCAAAATAGAACCTTCATACATGAAGATTTCCCTGCCAATGAAAACCTTTTGCTATCGCTCGGCGACACGGTGGAGATGGGCAAGTACTGGGCAACATGGTCCGGACAAAATGAAGAAGGCTATTACATCAACTACGAGTTGGAATTCTTTGAAGAGATCAATGGTAAGCTTGAAGCTGCATTCAACCTCAGCCCCCGCATTCAGCTTAACGAACGCATGGGCAATGTAGCCGAGCCAAGTACTAGGCATACCCTCACCAAAGACATCTATACCCACGTGACCTACGCCGACTTGCGCACTGAAGAGGAGCGCGGAACCGACGAGTGGAAAAATGAGTTTGAACTGGAATTGAATGTTGGCGATACCCATTTTTTATATGGGAAGTATCAATTAGAATTAGACACTCTAGTGGTTGATGCTCCTAATTCAAAGGGAGAACTAGATTATGCCATTTTAGGTGCAGGTTTAACCATCACGACATTAGAGGATAGCGTGTATAAGGTAATGCCCGTCTATGCCGTTCAAGGCAACCAGGCGCAACAAGTGGACGCCGAAATAAAAGAGCTAGGGTTGAAATTCAGCTTCGATCGAATCAACTACGAAAGCAATAAACCTGTCATTATCGCAAGCGAACATACAGAAGCCGAAGTGCCGTTTATTTTGGTCAAAGCCGAAGTTTTCCCTTGGATAAATCTCTTGTGGTTGGGTTCCATCCTCATGGCAGTAGGGACTGGTATTGCCATTGCACAGCGCATAAAACGAGAACGCAAATAATGTCGGAAGGCCGTCCACATATCGCTATTGTTGGCCAAGGGAACTTGGGGCAACATCTGGCTAGTGGACTGCAAAACGTCTTTCAAATCACCACCCACGGTCGTACACTAGATATTCCCGCTGCAGCCGAGGTAATCATCGTTTGTGTGCCAGATGATGCTACCGCGCGAGTCTGTGCTGCCCTTCCTCAGCATGCATTAATTGTACATACTGCTGGTGCAGTACCGATGTGTGATACGCCACGAAGTGGTGTGCTTTATCCGCTCTACAGTTTCACGAAAGGTGCAACAGTGAATTGGGCCCAAGTCCCCTTTCTACTCGAAGCCCATTCCGATGAGGACCTGGCCATTTTGACGAACATCGCAAATGCACTTTCACCGCTGACCTATGAGGTCAATAGTGCGGGGAGAAACCAGCTGCACGTGAGCGCCGTAATGGTCAACAATTTCACCAACCACCTCTACACCCTAGCCTTTGCACACGCGCAGGAACACAACCTTCCGGTAGAAACCTTGTTTGCCATCATGAAGCAAGGACCGGACAAAGCCATCGCCATGGGGCCACAGGTCGCACAAACCGGACCGGCGGCTCGCGGCGATAAGTATACCATTGATGCGCACTTGGAACGAATAAGTGATCCGGAAGTACAGCGACTCTACACCCTTTTAAGCGCAAGCATAGCAAAATACAAGGCCTTATGAATTACAAAGAGAAATTCAAGAACATCACAACAGTAGTCCTCGACGTCGATGGTGTACTGACAAACGGTGAGATCTTACTCATCCCAGGGGCTGAACCCGTTCGGCAAATGCACAGTAAAGATGGATATGCCTTACAGTTGGCGGTGCGCAATGGCATTCGTATGGCCATCATCACTGGGGGAACTTCGCCAGATGTGAAAGAGCGTCTTC
>JAKMGS010000090.1 GCA_022424815.1 Schleiferiaceae bacterium
TCCGTGCAGTGCGTGCACTACCTACCATGATCCCGGCCACCTATGATGGGAAGCCGGTCCGAATCCAGTATACCATTCCGATCAATGCCAACTTAAAATAATTGGCCCCGGCCTACCTACGCTTCGAATCGAATGTTCTAAATTCACGAACTCAAGATGGACGAAGCACAACGCAAGCAAAGAAAGTACGACGAAGCCTACCTGCGCATGGCAGAAGAGTGGGCCCAACTTAGTCATTGCACCCGCAAGAAAGTGGGCGCGTTGATTGTCAAGGGTCGCATGATTATCTCTGACGGATTTAATGGTACACCTACGGGGTTTGAAAATCCGTGTGAAGACGAGGAAAATTACACTAAGTGGTACGTCCTTCACGCCGAGGCCAATGCAATATTAAAGGTGGCATCGAGCACGGCATCAGCGGAAGGAGCTACACTGTATCTAACCTTAAGCCCTTGCAAGGAGTGTAGTAAATTGGTTCATCAATCGGGTATAAAGCGCTTAGTATACCGTAATAAATACAAGGACGATAGCGGCCTTCGCTTTTTAGAAAAAGCAGGAGTGGGCATAGAACAATTGGACCCTCAGTGAAACCCCAGCGAATAGTACTTTGGATTACAGCCTTCTTTTTGGTTGGCATTTTTGTTGGTTTGAGCTTTCGGGAATCGATTTCCGGGAGCAAAGGATCATCAATGGACCAATTCTTCCAATACCTCCAAGATGAATATGTAGACACTCTGGATATTGCCAAACTGCAACAGCAAGCAATGGATTACATTTTGTCCGGGCTCGATCCACACAGTATGCTTATTCCAGTCGAGGACGAACAGCACATAGCTGAGAGAATGCAAGGCTCATTCTCTGGTGTAGGTGTTGAATTCACGATATACCAGGATACTTTGGTATTTGTTTATATCATGGAGGGTGGACCGGCTGAATCCTATGGCCTGAAAGCGGGCGATAGAATATATGCGATAGACGGTGATACTATTGTAGGAGCTGAGTTGACCAATGAGTTCGTTACTCAGAAGATAAAAGGCCCTGTAAATACCTATGTCACGTTTGATATAATAAGAGATGGACTGTCTCTAGTAGCTGCAGTACAGCGCGACTTTATTCCTTTGAATAGTGTGAGTGGTGCTCAGATGTATGGGTCGATGGGCTATGTAAAAGTGGACCGATTTGCCGAATCTACAACCGAGGAATTACAAAAGGCGCTGGCTAAACTTGATGATCAAGGTATGCGTGGGTTGATTCTAGATTTACGAGATAACCCTGGCGGCTACTTGCATGAGGCGGTTGAAATTGCAGATTTGTTTTTGGACGGTAACAAAACCATCGTAAGTACAAAGTATAAAGACGGTCGCACAATTGTCGCCGAGTCTAAGCGAGGTGATAAATACGAGGACTTACCTCTACATATTATTTTGAACGATCAAAGTGCTTCGGCTTCCGAGGTACTGTCAGGAGCTCTTCAGGATCATGATCGTGCTACTATTTATGGTACTACATCGTTTGGCAAAGGATTAGTACAAGAAGATAAACAGTTGCCAGATGGATCTACAATTAGACTTACGGTAGCGTACTACTACACCCCATCAGGCAGATCTATTCAAAAACCATATCAAGGAGCAGATTTACCTGGCGAAATGGAAGGGTTAGTCTTTCAAAGTGATAGTGGTAAAATTTTATCATCCGTTGGGGGCATTGAGCCGGATATAGAGTTGAGTAACGATACAGTAGGCAGTTATTATTGGGGTTTTTCCTTTGGAACGATTGACGATTTTGCTTTCCAATGGGTAGATGCTCGACGTCAGAAAATAGGAACATGGGAGTATGAAGATTTTTTCAATATGAAAGTTGTAGATGATGAATTAATCTCCGAATTCTTGAAGTACGGCGGATATGGTTTATATATCGAGGACCTGCCAATGGATCAATTGACCGAACTAAGATTGATGATGAAAGCTGCGATTGCAAAAAACATCTGGGGATTTGATGCTTATGTCTCAATGCTTTTGAATGAAGACCCTGTGTTGAAAGAAGTCATCAAGTTGTCTTCCGGTACGCTACAATAAAAAAACCCAAGGCATAACCTTGGGTTTTTTATTTAGAATTTTTGAGGCTCTAAAGGGCCTCATGTAGGGGAGATTAGATATCTCCTTCAATAGCATCAGCTTCGCCTTCTGCACCTGCATCAGCTTCGCCTTCTGCACCTGCATCAGCTTCGCCTTCTGCACCTGCATCAGCTTCACCTTCAGCTGCTGGAGCCTCTACTTCAGTAGTTTCAGCATCAGCTTCATCACCCATTGCCTCTACTTCAGTAGTTTCAGCATCAGTTGCTGCATCAGCTTCTTCAGCTGGTGCATTACAAGCAGTCAAAGCTACTGCTACGAGAGCGGCTGCAAATAATTGTACTTTTTTCATAACGCGTTTGTTGAAATTAATAACGCCGAAAAATAATTGAAAATCAAAACTCTACAAATTTTTTGCCAAATTCTTTTGTAGCGCTGTGCTCTCATTGGCAAGGCAAGAAATCTAAGTAACGTCTGAGATACAATTACAAAAAAAAGCCCTGTCCAAAAACAGGGCTTTGCAACATACACCTAAATGGTGTTGAATCACATTTTACAGATTATCTAACGCATTAGTTAAATCTTCCATTGCATCTAATGCATCTTTAGCACCTTCCATTGCCTCTACAGCATCTTCCACATCTGCATCTTCCATTAGGTCTTGAACGGCATTCATTGCGTCTTCAACATTTTCATCGTTTAAGACCTCTTCGAGGTCTTCAAGGTCGCTTGACATATCTTCCATATCGTCTACAATCTCAAGGAGATCATCAGCGGCACTTTCTTCTGCAGGTGCATTACATGCAGTAAGGGCTGCTGCAATTGCGACGGCGGCAAATAATTGTAATTTTTTCATAATAAGGTTTATTCATAATATTAATAACAGCAGAAAGTTAAGCTAAATTCGAAAAATATACATGTTCTGCATTCAAAGTTTTATTAATGCATGGCTCAATCCGACTTTTTCATTGACCATAGCCGGTAATTCACTCACTGAAATTCGAATTTGCTCCATGGTATCACGGAATCGTACGGTGACTGTATGATCCTCCAAGCTTTGGTGATCAACAGTCACACATAATGGAGTTCCTGTGGCATCCTGACGACGGTAACGCTTTCCAATCGCGTCTTTTTCGTCGTATTGTACCATGTGGTCGAACTTCAATAAATTAACAATTTCTCTAGCTTTTTGTGGCAGACCGTCTTTCTTCAATAGCGGTAGAACGGCAACTTTATAGGGTGCCAAGAATGCTGGAAGGTTCAACACCGTACGAGAAGATCCATCTTCAAGAGTTTCCTCTTGAAGACTTGTGGTCAATACAGCTAAGAACATGCGGTCCAATCCAATAGAAGTTTCTACTACATATGGTACATAGTTTTCGCCAAGTTCAGGATCGAAGTACTGTAATTTCTTACCACTGAATTTCTCGTGCTGGCTCAAATCAAAATCTGTACGGCTGTGAATGCCCTCTAATTCTTTGAATCCAAATGGGAATTCAAATTCGATATCGGCAGCAGCATTGGCATAATGGGCCAATTTTTCGTGGTTATGGAATCTGTATTTCCTAAGATCGAAACCTAAGCTCTTGTGCCAATTCAATCGGCGCTCTTTCCAAGTTTCGTACCACTTCATTTCAGTGCCAGGGCGTACAAAGAATTGCATTTCCATCTGCTCAAACTCACGCATGCGGAAAATGAACTGACGTGCCACGATCTCATTTCTAAAGGCCTTACCTATTTGTGCAATACCAAATGGGATTTTCATGCGGCCGGTCTTCTGAACGTTGAGGTAGTTCAAGAAAATTCCTTGGGCCGTTTCCGGGCGCAAGTACAGTGTAGTCGAATCCTCGGCAACAGAACCTAGCTGTGTGCCGAACATAAGGTTGAACTGACGTACATCGGTCCAATTCATCGATCCACTTACTGGACACTTAATTTCTTCGTCTTCGATCAACTGCTTCACATCTGCAAGATCTTCCGCCTCCATCGCTTTCACGAATCTGTCCATGATGGCAGTGATCTTGTTTTGGTAGCCCATTACGCGTGGGTTGGTGCTCAAGTACTGCTCCTTATCGAAGCTCTCGCCAAATCGCTTTTCAGCTTTTTTAACCTCTTTGTCTATTTTCTGACGAATCTTCTCGACGTGGTCTTCGATCAACACATCCGCACGGTAACGCTTCTTACTGTCTTTATTATCGATCAGCGGATCGTTGAAAGCATCGACGTGACCAGAGGCCTTCCAAGTTGTTGGGTGCATGAAAATCGCCGAATCAATACCGACAATATTTTCGTGCATTTGCACCATTGCACCCCACCAATAGGCCTTGATGTTGTTCTTTAATAAGGCGCCGTTCTGTCCATAATCATATACAGCACTCAATCCATCATAGATTTCACTGCTTTGGAAGATGTAGCCGTATTCTTTGGCGTGGGAGATGACGTTTTTAAATTGGTCGTCTGACATTACACTAGACTTTATTGTGGGTTAAGTAGAGGTATTAGGTTGGTGAAGAACAACTTCACGGCAATGGCGAGCAAGATAACACCGAAAACCTTGCGTAAAATACTTAGGCCGCCTGCACCAAGAATGCGCTCTAATCGTTCCGTATTTTTTAAAACAGCATAGACCACAACCATGTTGGCCACAATGGCAATGAGAATATTGATCGTGGCAAACTCAGCGCGAATCGATACTAAAGAGGTCATGGTTCCTGCCCCAGCGATGAGTGGGAATGCAATGGGTACAATACTGGCAGTATCGGGTGTATCCTCCTTATATAGGGTAATGCCCAGTATCATTTCTAAAGCTAAGAAGAAAATCACTAAGCTACCTGCAATGGCAAAGCTTTGCACATTGACTCCGAGCAGATTCAAAATGCTCTCGCCTACAAAAAGAAAGACGATCATTATGGCACCGGCAACTATGGTTGCTTTTTCACTTTGTACATGGCCGACTTTTTTACGCAAACTGACGATAATGGGGATACTCCCAAGGATATCAATGACTGCGAATAAGATTAAAAAGGCACTGAGTGCCTCATTATAGTTAAAACCCATAGCTGTTTAAATAGTAGTGCAAAATTAGGGTCTTTGGTTGAGCTGCGCACTTAAAACCGATATTAGCTTTGCATTATGATAGAATTGGACGGAAAACTGCTCTCGGCAGATATTTTTAAAAAGGAATTTGTCTGTAACCTGGGCGCTTGCAAAGGTGCTTGCTGTGTAGAAGGGAATGCCGGCGCTCCGTTAGACGTGGAAGAAGCAAAGTTGTTGGATCAATTATATCCTCAGTTTGAAAGCTATCTTACAGATGCTGGTCGCGCAGCGGTTCAGATCCAAGGCAAGAGTGTTCAAGGTATAGGGGAGTTGGAAACGCCTCTTATCAATGGAAAAGAATGTGCCTACACGGTCTTTGAGAAAGATGGAACAGCTTCCTGTGGAATCGAAAAGGCCTATATAGATGGTAAGATTGCTTGGAAAAAGCCCATTAGCTGTCATTTGTATCCAATCAGAGTAGCGAAATACACGGATTTTGAAGCATTGAATTACGACCGTTGGAGTATTTGTAGTACGGCATGTTCTTTAGGCGAAGAATTAAAAGTGCCCGTGTACCAGTTCTTGAAAGAGCCCTTGATTCGAAAATACGGGTCCCATTTCTACAGTGAATTAGAAAATGTGGCGAGAGATTTGGCCGCAGAATAAGGTCAAAATATTTTGTTTCAAGCGACACATTTAGAGCATCCTACGGTAGGGTTGCTAAGTCTCAATTTTGGTACAAACAATCGTTGTTAATAACTGTGGGAAAAACCCGGTATGGCCAACTTGATATTCCTTAAAATGATGACCATGTTTGTATGAGCCGTTCGCCACGCCCAGTGGACGCTTCGGACAAAGCCGCCTAATACCAAAACACTTAAATAACTGAATTTCAGCTGTTTAATTATATTTTAAGCGGCTTAACGACTATTAATTTTTTGTACGATGCAGCAAGAGCCCATACTTCAAGACAACAAAAACCGCTTTGTAATTTTTCCAATCCAGCACGATGATATCTGGCAATGGTATAAGAAACAAGAGGCGTCTTTTTGGACCGCTGAAGAGATCGATTTGCACCAAGATGTGGTAGACTGGAAAAAGTTGAACGACGATGAGCGTTACTTCTTAAAACATATTCTCGCATTTTTCGCAGCATCGGATGGCATCGTAAATGAAAACTTGGCCGAAAATTTCGTGAATGAGGTACAGTACTCCGAAGCGAAATTCTTCTACGGCTTCCAGATCATGATGGAGAACATTCACAGTGAAATGTACTCTTTATTGATTGATACATTGGTCGAAAGTGATTCAGAGAAAGACGAATTGTTCAATGCTATAGAGCGTTTCCCCGCCATCAAGAAAAAGGCTGATTGGGCATTGCGCTGGATTGAAAGTGAATCTTTTGCTGAGCGATTAATTGCCTTTGCAGCAGTGGAAGGCATCTTCTTCTCTGGTGCTTTTTGTTCGATCTTCTGGATGAAAAAGCGTGGTTTATTACCAGGATTGGCGACCTCAAATGAGTTTATCTCTAGGGACGAGGGTCTGCACCGTGATTTTGCTTGTCACCTGCACAATACACACTTAGTGAATAAGGTGCCAGTAGAACGCATTACCCAAATCATCGTAGAGGCATTGGATATTGAGCGTGAATTCATCACGGAATCGTTGCCGGCGAATTTGATCGGTATGAATTCAAAACTCATGGCGGAATACCTTGAGTTCGTGACTGACCACCTACTTGAAACATTGAATTGTCCCAAAGTCTACAATACACCTAACCCATTTGATTTCATGGATATGATTTCACTTGAAGGAAAAACAAATTTCTTCGAGAAACGTGTCTCTGAATACAAAAAAGCTGGGGTTGGTGAAGAACAGAGTAGCCACAACATCGATGATGCATTTGCAGATTTGAACTTCTAAGACAACAACACACACATTTTCCGTAACCGTATAATCTCCGAGAACAACCATGATGCGCGTATTAAAAAGGGACGGCCGTAAAGAAGCGGTCAAATTTGATAAGATCACTGCACGAATTGAAAAACTATGTTACGGGCTCAGCGAATATGTTGATCCTGTATCTGTAGCGAAACGGGTTATTGACGGTGTCTATGAT
>JAKMGS010000016.1 GCA_022424815.1 Schleiferiaceae bacterium
CTAGGAATGGACCTCAGCGACGATAGCCTTCAAGGCACACCAATGCGCGTGGCCAAATTATTCGTCAACGAAGCCTTCGGTGGATTACATCCTGATCGCAAACCGTCAATGAGCACCTTTGAGAATTCCTACCGATACAATGAAATGTTGGTAGAAAAGAATATTGTGGTCTACTCAACCTGTGAACACCACCTCTTGCCTATCGTCGGCCGCGCCCACGTGGCCTACATTTCGAATGGAAAAGTGGTTGGCTTGAGTAAGATGAATCGCATCGTCGATTACTATGCCAAGCGTCCTCAGGTACAGGAGCGCCTTACCCGCCAGGTCGTACAGGCCCTTCAAGAAACTCTAGGCACCAAGGATGTAGCTTGTGTCATTGACGCTAAACACCTCTGCGTTAACTCACGCGGCATTCGTGATATCGAAAGCTCTACAGTAACGGCAGAGTTCGGAGGAGCCTTCCAAAACGAGGAAAAGAAACAAGAGTTTCTGAACTACATTAATTTGAATACTGAATTCGGCGCCTAGTGAAACCGTTGTACGAAGTCTATCCCATCCACATTGAAAATAGCTTGACCGGCGAAAAGGAACCCTTTACCCCAGTCCACGAGGGACGCGTGGGCATGTATGTGTGTGGACCGACTGTATATAGCGATGTGCACCTAGGCAATGCCAGAACCTTTACCTCTTTCGATCTCATCTTCCGTTACTTTAAGCACTTGGACTACAAGGTGCGTTACGTGCGCAACATTACTGATGTGGGCCATTTGGAGAACGATGCAGATAGCGGCGAGGATAAAATCGCAAAGAAAGCCCGTCTCGAAGCTCTAGAGCCCATGGAAATCGTTCAGCGTTATACCGTTGATTTTCACAAGGTCATGGACCAATTAGGCGCGCTTGCCCCTTCCATCGAACCTACGGCAACCGGTCATATTGTCGAGCAAATCGCCATGACCCAAGCCATCCTATCCAAAGGCTGGGCCTACGAAAGCAACGGTTCGGTATACTTTGATGTCAACGCCTACAACAATGATGGCGGGGACTACGGCGTACTCTCAGGCCGAAAAATGGACGAGCTTCAAGCCGGAAGCCGCGCCTTGGACGGACAAGATGAAAAGCGCAATCCGGCAGATTTCGCACTTTGGAAAAAAGCCTCTCCCGCGCACATTATGCGCTGGCCTTCCCCTTGGGGCGATGGATTCCCTGGATGGCACCTGGAGTGTTCTGCCATGAGTACCAAGTACCTCGGCGATGAATTTGATATTCACGGCGGCGGTATGGATTTGAAGTTCCCTCACCACGAGTGTGAGATTGCACAAAACAAAGCTTGCACCAACCACAACGGAGCACGCTACTGGATGCACGCCAACATGCTAACGCTCAACGGAAAGCGCATGAGCAAAAGCACAGGCAACACCATCCTACCAGGAGAACTCTTCACCGGGACTAACGATTTATTAGTCAAGGCTTTCCACCCTTCCGTGGTCCGATTCTTCATGATGCAAGCCCACTACAGCAGTGTATTGGACTTCAGTAACGAGGCACTTTTGGCTGCGGAAAAAGGACACGATAAACTCCTAGCCGCGTGGACCACACTCCAACAAGCCAGCGCCAAAGGCGGTCAAGGATTTGACGTACAAGCTTGGAAAGACAAGTGTTACGGTGCTATGAGCGATAACTTCAACAGCCCTATCCTCATCTCACATTTGTTCGAGGCCGTTAAATTCATCAATGCAAGCGAAGGCAGTTTAGCCATTGCTGCTGGTGATTTACGAGACCTGCAACAGACGTTCAAGGCCATGGTCTTTGACATTCTAGCGCTTCAGGGCGTCGAGGATCAAAGCGCACACAAGGACGCGTTAGATAAGGCAATGGATTTGGTCATCGAATTAAGAGCACAAGCGCGAACTAATAAGGATTGGGCGACGGCAGATTTGATTCGGGACCAATTAAAAGATGCCGGTATCCAACTCAAAGATGGACCAGAAGGCACATCTTACAGCATCTAAATATGGAAACTGTGTCCAAATTGTTGTCGACAGTGCTGGGCGCTCCCCTACTGCTTTTAATTTGGTTATACCGCAAGGTATTGTCCCCAATACTTGGACCCTCATGCCGCTACCAACCAACCTGTAGTACATACGCAGCAGAAGCTGTTAAAATCCACGGCCCTTTTAGAGGCTTCTGGATGAGTGCTAAACGCATCGGAAGCTGCCATCCATGGGGTGGACATGGCTGGGACCCAGTTCCGGGCAGTGCATTAGAAAAAGAATTAAAAGAGAAAAACATCATCTAACCCTACCCTATACTAACATTATGAAACATTCCTTGTTTTTTGCCGCCGCCTTCGCCATTGTTGCTTGCCAACCTTCAGGAGAATCTGCTGATGGAGAAAGTGGAGCTACTTGGGAAAGCAAGATTCACTACGACCAAGAGGTACATTTAGCTAATGTTCGCCAACTCACCAATGGCGGCGATAATGCTGAAGCATATTTCAGCTTCGACGGTACAATGCTGACCTTCCAGAGTAATGCAGAAAAATGGGGCAACGAGTGTGATCAGATTTACGCCTTTAATTGGGATACAGATACCATTTTAGAACGCGAACCTCAGCTCATCTCGAATGACTTAGGACGCACTACCTGTGCGTATTTTATGCCAGGAGATACCACCATCTTGTATGCCAGTACTTTCGCCGGAGACACCGCATGTCCAGCAGTACCAGAACGCGGCGAAAGTGGCGCTTACGTTTGGCCCATTTATTCAGATTTCGACATCTACGTGAGTGACCTCAAGGGCACTATCGTAGACACCTTGATCTCAGGTCCAGGCTACGATGCAGAAGCTACCGTGAGTCCTGATGGAAGTAAGATTGTCTTCACCTCAGACCGCAGCGGCGATTTGGAATTATACGTTTGTGATATTGACGGATCGAACATCACCCAAGTGACCAGCGGCCTTGGTTACGATGGCGGTGCTTTCTTCAGTCCGGATAGTAAGAAGTTAGTATTCCGCAGTTCTCGCCCACAAACGGATGAGGAGATCACGAAATACAAAGACCTATTGGCCAAAGGAATGGTAGAGCCAACACACATGGAGATTTACACTTGTAATATCGACGGATCGGAATTGACTCAAGTAACTTCATTGGGAAATGCGAACTGGGCTCCATTCTACCACCCAAGTGGAGAGAAAATCATCTTCTCTACCAATCATCATAGTGAGAAAGGCTATCCCTTCAACTTATTCATGGTAAATACGGACGGTTCAGAATTGAAACAAATTACTCATGACGGCGTTTTTGACGCTTTTCCCATGTTTTCGCCAGATGGTCGTAAATTAGTATTCGCTTCCAACCGAAATAACGGCGGAACGCGTGCCACAAACCTCTTTATAGTAGACTGGAAAGAATAAATCTATGCTCGCCACCATTTTTTGGGACTTTCCCAACCACATTCCCTTATTTGGATTCGAACTGCGCTTCTACTCACTGATGTTTATCATCAGTTTTGTTCTTGGGCAGTATGGAATGCAATATGTATTTAAAAGGGAAAATATAAATCCAAAACTAATGGATAGCCTGGTGTATTGGATGATTGGGGCGACAATTGTAGGGGCTCGATTAGGGCATGTTTTCTTCTACGATTGGGATAAATACAAGGATAATTTAGGTGATATTTTCAAGGTTTGGGAAGGTGGCTTGGCTTCACATGGTGCCGCCATTGCTATAGTAGTGGCCATGATTTATTGGTCGCGTAAATATGCCAAAATACATCCTTTGTGGACCCTAGACCGCATTGTCATTGTGGTAGCATTAGCAGCAGGATTCATCCGCATGGGGAATTGGTTCAACAGCGAGATTTATGGCGCACCTGCGAATAGTACTTTCGAAACTGTTTTTGTGGAAGATGCCGCACAGTCCATTCGCCGTGGTTTTGCCGGCCAAGTTAAAAGTATCGAATTCCAGAAAACAGGAGCCACATTA
Source organism: Schleiferiaceae bacterium (assembly GCA_022424815.1). Lineage (GTDB taxonomy): Bacteria > Bacteroidota > Bacteroidia > Flavobacteriales > Schleiferiaceae > UBA10364. Next base: position 3,986 of record JAKMGS010000016.1, read on the forward strand.
GAAACGGATAGTCTAACCTATCCTGAAATGGACTTAACCATTTCATTTCATCAAAGCAACGAAACACAGACGCTACAGTATGTTACTACATACCTACCCGAAATAATAAAGCTACAGAGTCCCGACAATAAAAATCTAATCCTATCGGACGATTTTAAATCGGAAGTATATGAAGGAGCCGATGGCTGGGAAGCCTCCATGAAAGTCTTTGGTATTCCCCGCTATCCCACTCAACTTTTCGAAGCGGGTGCTTACTGGATCATCTTCTTGATACTTACCTTGTTATACTTGAAGCGCAGCGCTGGAGATAAACGAGGGTTCCTATTAGGGGTTTTTCTCACCCTCTTATTCGGTTTCAGATTCTTCATCGAATATTACAAAGAAATACAAGTCAGCTTTGAAGCTGGAATGAACTTGAATATGGGCCAGTGGCTGAGTATTCCATTGGCAGGTCTTGGCTTATTCCTCATTATTAGAGCACAGAAAACAGCATAAATCCTTGAACATGAATTCATTTAGAAAATACGCTCCATGGATCGTTGGAATTGCTATGGCGGCATTTATTATACCCTCGACTATTGGAAGTTTATTCAAGGGAAACAATAATTCAAAGCCATCGGTTATTCAACCTGCACAACCATACGAACCTCCATTTAGAATGGACGGCACACTATGGGCGATCAACGATTCCGATACAACAGCCATTTTCCGTACGGAATATGCGACCACTCCGGAAGCCATCGAAATAGGAATGATGTACAGACAGTCTATGGACAAGGATATGGCCATGTTGTTCCTCATGTCTGGCGGGGACCAATTACGCAGTTTCTGGATGAAGAATACTATCGTACCGTTGGACATCATCTACATCAATAGTGCTAATGAAGTAGTGAGCATTCAAGCCAACGCAGCACCACACTCTATGGAAAGCTTACCGAGTGCCCAGCCAGCCTCCTATGTACTTGAAATTTACGGCGGAGAAGCAGCAGCACAAGGCATAAGCATAGGTACCAAAGTGTACTGGTCAGATAAATTGTAAAAAAGTCCTCGGCCTCAATTATTTAACTATCTTTGCGCCCTCAGCATTACAAACATCTAAACGTGATTTTGGTATGTACCTAACGAAAGAGAAAAAAGCAGAAATCTTCGCAGAATTCGGAGCATCTGCAACAGACACAGGATCTGCAGAAGGTCAGATCGCATTGTTCAGCTACCGCATCAGCCACTTGACTGAACACTTAAAGCAAAACAAAAAAGACCACAACACTGAGCGCTCGTTGATCGCTTTGGTAGGAAAGCGCAGAAAGTTGCTAAACTACTTGAAGGATAACGACATTGAACGTTACCGTGCAATTGTTGAAAAGCTAGGCTTGAGAAAGTAAGCTTGACAATACGAACGACAAAAAGGCAATTTTTACAATTGCCTTTTTGCGTATAAAAAAGTATCTATTTCAATTATATATGATTCCTAAAGCAATTACTGAGACTATCGTACTTCCTGACGGGAGAGAGATCACGCTTGAGACCGGGAAACTGGCCAAACAAGCGGATGGCTCTGTTGTCGTTAAGTGCGGTGGTACAATGCTGTTAGCCACTGTCGTGTCTAGCAAAGAAGCGAAAGACGGTGTAGACTTTCTTCCGCTTACGGTAGATTACCGTGAAAAGTTTGCGGCCAATGGTCGCGTACCAGGTGGATTCCTCAAGCGTGAGGGTCGTCCATCGGACAACGAGATTTTGACCATGCGTTTGATCGACCGCGTATTGCGTCCTTTGTTCCCAAAGGATTACCACGCGGAGATTCAGCTAATGATCCAGATGATTTCCTACGACGAGAACGTAGAAGCAACCTCCTTGACTGGTTTGGCTGCATCTGCTGCCATCGCAGTAAGTGACCTTCCATTCGACGGTCCTATTTCTGAGGTTCGTGTGGGTCGCATTAACGGCGAACTCATCATCAACCCTAATCCAGCTCAAATCGCTGATTTGGAAGTGGACATGGTGATCGGTGCCTCAATGGACTCTGTGGTGATGGTAGAAGGTGAGATGAAAGAAATTTCTGAAGAGGAAATGGTGGATGCCATCAAGTTCGCTCACGATGCTATCAAGGTTCAAATTCAAGCGCAGCTAAACATGGCGGCTCAAGTTGAGAAAGCCCAAGTGAAGCGAGAATACAGCCACGAAACGCACAACGAAGAAGTTCGCGAAGAAGTCATGCAAATGACTTACGATAAAGTATACGAAATAGCTAAAAGTGGTTTGCCTAAGCACGAACGTTCTGCAGGTTTCAAAGCTGTATTGAACGAGTACTTGGAAGGCAAAGACGAAGAGTGGCTTGCAGCAAATACAGGTTTTGTAAAGAGCTATTTCCACGACGTAGAGTACAAAGCCATGCGCAACATGGTGCTGAACGAAGGCAAACGTCTTGATGGACGTGATACCACAACCGTTCGTCCTATTTGGTCGGAAATTGATTACCTACCAGGTGCACACGGGTCTGCCGTCTTCACCCGCGGGGAAACTCAATCTTTGACTACGGTTACCTTGGGAACATCATTGGATGCAAACAGAATCGACGACGCTACATTCACGGGCGAAGAGAAATTCTACTTGCACTACAACTTCCCTCCATTCTCTACCGGTGAAGCCCGCCCTATTCGAGGCGTAAGCCGTCGCGAGGTGGGTCACGGTAACTTGGCTCAGCGTGCGTTGTACCAAATGATTGATCCAGAAAACCCATATACCATTCGTGTGGTAAGTGATATCCTTGAATCAAACGGTTCGTCTTCTATGGCAACAGTTTGTGCGGGTACCTTGGCCTTGATGGATGCGGGTGTGAAAATGGTACGCCCTGTAAGTGGTATTGCCATGGGATTGATTTCTGACGGCGAGAACTACGCAGTACTTTCTGATATTCTTGGAGACGAAGATCACTTGGGTGATATGGACTTCAAGGTAACAGGTACTGAGAACGGTATCACTGCATGTCAGATGGACATCAAAATCAAAGGTTTGAGCTACGAAATCTTGGTGAATGCTTTGAAGCAGAGCCGTGCAGGACGTATGCACATCCTAGGTGAGATGTTGAAGACTATGCCTGAAACTCGTGCGCAATTGAAACCAAATGCGCCGAAGATCATGACATTGACTGTGAAGAAAGAATTCATTGGACCAATTATCGGCCCAGGTGGTAAGAACATCCAAGGTATCCAAGCGGATACTGGAACGACAGTTACCATTGAAGAAATTGAAGAGCGCGGTCACATCGAAATCTCAGGTAAGGATTACGACATGATGAACAAGGCTCTCGAAATGATTCGTGCCATTGCATTCGAACCTGAAGTTGGTGCTGAATACGAAGGTATCGTTCGCGGCGTTCAGACTTATGGAGCGTTTATTGAAATCGCACCTAAAGTTCAAGGATTGTTGCATATTTCAGAGATCGATTGGACAAGAATTAAGAACGTGGAAGATGTCTTGAAAGAAGGCGATAAGGTCCGCGTGAAGTTGCTAGACGTTGACAAGGCTGGTAAGATGAAGCTCAGTAGAAAAGTGCTTCTTCCAAAGCCGGAGAAAACTGACGCATAATTCATATATTTTAGACTTGTGATGCGAGCGGCGCTGCGCGGCGCTCGCATTCACAGTTAAATAGTAAAGGCCAAACATGAGACAGTTAAAAATCACAAAACAGGTTACCAACCGCGAAACCGCTTCACTCGACAAATACCTACAAGAAATTGGTAAGGTAGAATTGATCACAGCTGAGGAAGAGGTAGAGTTGGCACAGCGCATTAAAGCGGGTGACCAAGTAGCGTTGGAGAAACTAACCAAAGCTAACTTGCGATTTGTGGTTTCTGTTGCCAAGCAATACCAAAACCAAGGTTTGACCCTTCCAGATTTGATCAACGAAGGAAACTTGGGATTGATCAAGGCGGCACAACGCTTTGATGAAACGCGCGGTTTTAAGTTTATCTCATACGCTGTATGGTGGATCCGTCAGAGCATTTTGCAGGCCTTGGCCGAGCAAAGCCGTATTGTTCGTCTTCCATTGAATAAGATTGGTTCCATTAACAAGATCAACAAAGCCTACGCATACTTGGAGCAGGAGCACGAGCGTCCGCCAAGCGCAGCTGAAATTTCGAAGCACTTAGAGATGAGTGAATCGGACGTTAAAGAAAGCATGCGCAACAGTGGCCGTCACGTGAGTATGGATGCCCCGTTGGTAGAAGGCGAGGACAGCAACTTGTACGATGTATTGAACTCTTCAGACAGTCCACACCCAGACGAGGATTTGATGATGGACAGCTTGCGCACAGAGATCGAGCGCTCGTTGGCTACATTGACGCCACGTGAAGGCGATGTGATCCGCTTGTACTTCGGTCTAGGCGGCCAGCATCCGATGACATTGGAAGAGATTGGCGAGAAGTTTGATTTGACGCGCGAACGTGTTCGTCAGATTAAAGAGAAAGCCATCCGTCGTATGAAGCATACCTCACGAAGCAAAATCTTGAAGACCTACCTCGGTTAATAACCATGGTATAAAGTTTTTACCCTAGCACCCTGCCGACCACGGCGGGGTGTTTTATTTTTGTACCACATATAAATCACAAAGCATGGCCGCACCTATTATCTCACCTTCCCTTTTAGCCGCAGATTTCGGAAACCTTCAACGCGACTGCCAAATGGTCAATGAAAGTGAGGCCGATTGGTTCCACATCGACGTCATGGACGGGGTCTTCGTACCAAACATTAGCTACGGCATGCCCGTTGTAAAGACGATGGCGGACAACTGCGAAAAGGTTATGGACGTGCATTTGATGATCGTTCAGCCAGAGCGTTATATCCAAACGTTTAAAGATTGTGGCGCGGACATCCTTACCGTGCACTACGAAGCTTGTACCCACTTGCACCGCACCATTCAGGAGATTCACAATGCCGGAATGAAGGCCGGTGTTGCGTTGAACCCACATACTCCGGTGAGCGTATTGGAGGATATCGTACAAGATTTAGACGAGGTACTGCTGATGAGTGTGAATCCAGGATTTGGAGGTCAGAAGTTCATCGAAAACACCATCAAGAAAACTGCGCAAGCCAGAGAATTGGTCGATCGCACCGGATCAAAAGCCATTATCGAGATTGACGGAGGGGTGAATTTGGAAACTGGCGCAAGACTAGTAGCCGCAGGTGCCGATGCCCTTGTAGCCGGCTCGTTTGTCTTTAAAAGCGAAGATCCAAAGGCGACCATCGCTGCTCTAAAATCCCTTTAACGACGGAATTCAGCCGTTTGATCGTATACGGTCTGAAGAATTTCACGCTGCATCTCGTCCACGCCTAAACCGCGGCGCTCCATCATTCGGTGTGCCGTATCCAAGGCCTTGTCGATTTTGTATTCCATCGTGCCCTGCGGACCGCCCCAAGAGAAAGAAGCAATGAAGTTTCTTGGGAATCCAGCTCCATATACATTGGCACTTACGCCCACGACAGTACCGGTGTTGAACATGGTATTGATGCCTGATTTACTGTGATCACCCATGACCAATCCACAAAACTGCTGTCCAGTTTTCGAGAATCGCTTGTATACATACGACCAGGCCTTCACCTCGTCGTAATTGTTCTTCAAATTCGAATTATTGGTATCCGCACCTAGGTTGCACCACTCGCCCAAAGCACTGTTGCCTAGGAATCCGTCGTGTCCCTTATTGCTGTAGCCAATAATCACGGAATTATTCACCTCGCCTCCTACCTTACAATGAGGTCCTAGGGTTGTAGCTCCGTAAATTTTTGAGCCCAATTTCAAGGCACTGTGCTCGCCCAACGCCAATCCACCGCGTACCACACAACCTTCCATGATTTCGGCATCCTTGGCCAAATAAATGGGTCCAGTGGTGGTATTTAATATGCTTGCCGTCGCCTTAGCGCCTTCTTCCAAGAATATTCTATCGCCAATAACCGTACAAGTTGGATCTACCGGAGCGCTTGTGCGGCCCGCCGTCAACAATGCATAATCGTTGTCCATCTCCTCCGCATTCTGCGTCCATACATCCCAAGGGCGGGCCAATATCGTCAATGGCTCATTGTAGCAAGTGCTGCCGCTCGTATCCGAGGGTTGAGCGCCCTTCCAAGCAACGACCGCTTCCCCCTTGCACAGACTTTGACCCTCTTCAAGTGATGAGACCGCTTCTAAGAATGCATCTGTGGGACACACGCCCCCGTCAATACTAACCTCAGGCGCCGGAAGTTCAGGGAACTTTTTACTCAAATACTCCTGCGTACCGTAACCCACTTCATGACCGCGTCGAGTGTATTTCTCGGCTACCGTCAATATGCCGCATCGCAACGCGGCGACCGGGCGTGTAAAGGTCAAAGGAAGTAAGTGATCTCTATTTGAAGTATCTACGAGTTGTATGCGCATGGCTGTGGTTAAAGTTGGTCACGGAAAGTTAGGGCAAAAAAAAGACCCGCGTGAAGCGGGCCTTCTATTTTGATGCAATAAATGCTTATTTGCGGTTTCCGTAACGGTTGCGGAACTTGTCCACACGACCTGCGGTATCGACCAACTTCACTTTACCAGTGTAGAAAGGGTGAGAGAAGCTAGAGATTTCCATCTTGATCATTGGATACTCAACACCATCAACTTCGATAGTGTCTTTTGCATCTGCACAAGATTTAGTGATGAACTGATCGCCTGTCCCCATGTCTTTAAAGACTACTGGACGATAGTTTTCTGGATGAATGCCTTTTTTCATTTCGTTTTGTTTTATGTATAGCCTGAGTTTTTGCCCAGGCCCCGTGTTCAAAATTGGACCGCAAATATAGGACAAATGTTCATAACACACTCATTGCGAGTGCGAATTTCATGGAGTAGCTTCGCTGTAGTGAAACTCGGTATAAAAATAGCCCTAATATTCTTTGCGCTCGGCCTCTTCAGCTGTAGGCAAACCATTGATTTTAAGGGGACTGATATTCCACTTTCCTTTTCGCAGGACACCATTTACCTAGATACCGTCTTCACGGGATTAGGGAGCTCCACTCGTACGCTCAAGGTTTATAATACCAGCAACGAAAACATGGTCGTAGACCGAGTATACCTGGCCCGCGGCGAGCAGAGCTATTACCGCATGAACGTCGACGGGGTGAGCGGTAAAAGCGTAGACAACCTCGAGATTCTCGCAGGGGACTCTGCCTACCTCTTCATTGAAATAAGCCCAGATGCGCAAGGGGCCGATGAATTAGTTTATACGGACAGCATTTGGTTTGAAAACGGCAACCAACGCCAGCACGTCGATCTCGTTACGGCAGTGTGGGACGCCTATTATCACTTTCCGACGAATGTGCTGACCATTGCCCAGCCCGAGCCTTACCCGGACATTAAAATCCCCTATTCCATCCTGCCCTGTAACGCGCAATGGAGCAACGACAAGCCACATGTGATCTATGGGTACGCCGTGGTGGACAGCGCCTGTAGTTTGAGCATTGACCCCGGCACACAAATCCATGTACACAAGGGCGGGGGCCTTTGGGTCTATCGCGACGGCCAATTGTCCGTGGACGCCAGCGCCATTCAAGGCGCCGATAACATGAGTAATCCCGTGGTATTCCAAGGGGACAGATTAGAACCCAGCTACGAGTGGGTACCCGGACAATGGGGCGGTGTATTAGGCGGCATCTTCCTGATGCGTTCTAATCAAGAGCACCTGATCCAAAACACCGTAATAAAAAACGCTACGACCGGCATTCGATTGGACAGTGCCGCGGTTCTCAAGGCCAATAACACCATCATTACCCATAGCTCCCGCGTAAACCTCTACGGCGGCTACGGCAATGCCACCTTGAACAACTTCATCAGCGGGCCGGCCGGTGTATACGGACTCTACGCCTTGGGCGGCCAATACATCGCAAAGAATAGTACGTTCTTGAACACCTGGAGCTACTCCACCCGGGGAGGAACGGCAGTGGGATTGAGTAATTACTTTGAAGATGGTGTGGGCACTCGCTACACACGCGACTTGCAAGCGCTGTTTTTTGAAAGCATAATCGACGGTTCCTTGGACAATGAAGTCGGCATGGCCATCGACCCGGGTGCAGCCTTTGATGTGCGCTTTGGTAAAAGTGCATTAAGCATAGAACCTAATCCCGAGGGCGGCCATTACGACCTGAGCGACACCACCATGTTCTTTGGCAATGACCTGCAATTCAATGGATTTTGGACCTATGCACCGGGCCCGTTACTCACTAACGCCGGATATTCTTACCTGCCGGATAGTGCCAGTACATTGATTGATGCTGTCGTTCGTGATCCTCAGGGAGCCACGCATGATATCCACGGCACTGCCCGTGGCACTGCCATCACACTCGGCGCTGCCGAGCCTCAGTAAACGTTAAAGGTTGGCCAAGAACGCCATGGTATTCACGCCGTCGGCGTAGTCCCATAGCTCGGGTTGTTGCGCTTTTCCGAAAGGAATGTGGCCGTGCCCCACCACACATTGAAGCTTCTCTCCCCATTGTGCGATTGTATCAGCGGCCTCCTCCTGGGTTTGGTAGCGGCTTACGTGAAGAATGCCCACTGGGGTGTGGAGTTCCTCATTCTCACGGACAATGATGAAGCCATTCTCCAAGAAATCTTCCTGATTCAATAGGAAGAGTGCTCGGTAGTAATCGTAGTTGTTACCGTATTTGTTGTTGTTCGCCACATCACTCCAATCCACGATGTTGGCAAAGATGCGTTGAATATCAAAATCTGCCGGGGCTAAGAGATGGCCTACATTGCGACAGCCCAAGCCGAAGTATTGGAAAATGTCGCTGCCTAAGGCGACCAAATCCTCGTCGCTCTCACTCCCGTCCAATAACGCCAAAGACGTGCGGTTTTTGCGAATAATATTTGGGTATTTCCCAAAGTAATATTCAAAGTAACGGGCGGTATTATCGCTGCCTGTGGCGATGACGGCGCCTATATCGTTTAATTGGTCCACGAACACCCAATCCCCTTCAAACAAGGGATCCTGGCGCACTAACACCGTGGCCAACACGGGCATCAACGCCTCATCATCACTGCTCATCTTCACCACCGCGAAATGTCCGCTGAGGAAAGTGCTCAAGAAATCGTGCAGCCCGACCAATGGAATGTTCCCGGCCATCACAATGCCCACCCTGTGGCGGTTGACCTCTCGTGTACCGCCCTCACGATCGCGCCACGCCATAAGGTTCTCTTTGGTCAAGGCCTCGCCCCATGAGGCAAGGGCATGGTACACGTTGGCCTCTGTAAACCAACCGTTGTGACGGAGGGATTTTGTGGCCGCTGCGCGCAATGCTTCCGCTAGGTCCTCTAGGCCTTCAGGAGCAGGAGCGCTCGAAGCCACAGAACGAAGAAATGCTCCTAAGTTGGAAACTGCATCAATTCTATGGTCTGAGAAAAACATTCGCGTGTACCTTTGTGTTGGATTGCAAAACTAAAACACACCACCTACATATGGCCATTAAAATCACAGACGAATGCATAAACTGCGGTGCTTGTGAACCGGAATGCCCTAATAACGCCATCTACGAAGGCGCTATGGAGTGGCGATTCAACGAAGGTACGGACCTAAAAGGCAAGATTTTGACCCCTGGGGGCACAGAATATGATGCCGATGAAGCACAAGAGCCGGTAGATTACGACGTTTATTATATCGTAACGGACAAGTGTACGGAGTGTATTGGCTTCCACGAGGAGCCGCAATGTGCGGAAGTTTGTCCGGTAGATTGTTGTGTACCTGATGAAGACCACGAAGAGACAGAGCAGGAGCTCATGGCGAAGAAAGACTTTATGCACTTTGAGGAGTAGGGTCCAATTTCTTTTTGTCCTCACCCTCCTATCCGTAGGTGCGCTTCAAGCTCAGGTGAGCGAGCAACGCCTCGCGGCCCTAGGACAGGCCTACCTCCTTCCCCAAAACGCCCCACAAGCAGATTCTCTAGCCGAAGTGTTTGCAGATAGCCTATGGGCCTTTATCAGCATCCCTTCGAATTACGGAGAAACCTTACCTAGTGTACGCAACCTCAGCGTCCAATTACCGGACGATCAAAGCTTTGCCTTATATACTTGGGCCGTACCGCATGAAAACGGCACCTTCGCCTTCCACGGCTTTCTGTGGAACAAGAATTGGAAAGGGCAAACTCGCTTAGTCCTCGAAGATTACGGCACCGAAGATGCCCCCTACCGCTGGCTCAAGGGCGGACAATGGGTCGGCAGTATCTGCTATGACATTTTAACCACGCGCCACCGCGGCAAAAAGCACTATACGCTCTTGACCTTGCGCCCTGGCCCGACTTACAACACGAAATATATTGATGCCATTGAACTGGATACTCGTGCAGATAAAATGCATTTTGGCTCCCATATTTTCAACATACGTGCAACTGGCGACGAAAAGTATCAGAAAAGACCCTACCGTTTACAATTTAGATACAGCAATACCCTGACAGCTGCTGTCCGCTACGATCGTGAGCACCGAGGTATTATCTGCGACCATCTTGCCCCATCACAAGCCGAGCTCAAAGAACGCTGGTTTACATACGGACCAGATTTTTCGTACGACCGAATCCATTGGAATCAAGGAAAATGGGAAATACAAGAATCATATCCCCTTATTCGTAATCTGGACGTTGCGCCAACCAACAATCGGATACCGACTAATCTAGATCCCGATCGTTAGAATATTTCCACTCTTATAACACGAACGGCGGCCCTGCGGGCCGCCGTTCGTGTATCTAAAAATTCTTTGCTTTAGTGGTTGAGCATCACCGGCATAACGAGCATGAGCAAATCCTCGCCATCGTCCATTCCGTCCGCCGGAATCAAGATCCCTGCACGGTTTGGCGCTGACATTTCCATGCGCACATTATCGCTACCCAAGTTTCCGAGCATCTCCAAAAGGAAGCGAGAATTGAAGCCAATCTCCATATCATCGCCTTGGTAATCACATGAAATGCGCTCGTGTGCTTTATTACTGAAATCTGGATCCTCGGCACTCACCGAAATTTCAGCCCCGGCGAGTTTCAATCTGATCTGGTGTGTGGTCTTGTTTGAGAAAATGGCCACACGCTTCACAGAAGAAGAGAACGCACCGCGGTCGATCAACATGATGTTCGGGTTGCTTTGTGGAATGACCGCCTCGTAGTTCGGGTATTTACCATCAATCAATCGGCAAATCATCACTACATTATCAAACGTGAACTGCGCATTCGTGTTATTGTAAACTACCTCTACCTCGGAGCTGTCGTAGCTCAAAGAACCGCGCAACATATTCAACGGCTTCTTAGGCATAATGAACTCCGCCGTACTCGGCGCGCCTAGATCCGTTCTGCGGTAACGCACTAATTTGTGTGCATCCGTCGCTACGAACGTGAGGCTATTGGTATCAAACTGGAAGAACACCCCACTCATTACTGGGCGAAGCTCGTCGTTACCCGTAGCGAACAAGGTCTTTGAAATACCGGTAACCAACGCTTCCGCTGGAACAGTTGCTTTGCTGGCATCCTCAAGCGCTGGGAAGGTTGGGAATTCCTCTCCATCGATGAAGGCCAAGCTGTATTTCCCATAATCTGAAGCCAATTCTATGGTGTGTGACGCCTCATCAAAGGTGAAGGTCAACGGCTGCTCTGGGAACGTCTTCAAGGTATCCATCAATACTTTGGCCGGAACCGCAGCACTGCCCTGATCTTCACTCTCTACCTCCAAGCTCACGCTCATCATGGTCTCTAAATCAGAGGCGCTGATCGAAAGCTCGCCTTGCTTGAGTTCAAACAAGAAGTTGTCGAGAATAGGAAGGGTATTGTTGCTCTGTACAATGCCGCCGATCAGCTGCAATTGCTTCAAGAGTTTGGAACTGGATACTATAAACTTCATCGCATCAAATATTTAAAAGCGTATCTAACAAATATAATTGGGCAGGGCCCTAAAGTGGGGCGCTGGGCCCAATTTTATTTTGCACAATTGTTAATAATCAAACTAAGGCTAAATCACTGTTGCTCAGCGAAATCCCATCTTGATTTGAGCAAATTGCGCCAGCCGTAACGCTGTATGAGAACCATGCGGCCGTCGGGCAATTCGGCATAAAAACGATCAGGGTCCCATTGATGGGGTACTCCCTCGGCATCGAGCTGCTCGCGATCCGGGCGCTTCCAGAAAGCACGAATGGGCAGCATACCATTGTCCACCGTATGTACGTTCAATTCAAAAGCAGGGGCCGAACTTAAAATACTATCTTTTTTCTCCCAAATGTTATCGCTTGGAATAATAGCACCCTCATACTTCAAAGTCTCAATACTCCCAACTACAGTCAAAAGCTCCAGTGAATTGGCCACCGGCAAAGGCTCAAACTCCCCACCAACGAGCGACCAGCTCTCGGCATCGGTAGCCGGTTCAACCAAGGTGCCTTCCTTCACATTCTGGCGCGTGATCATCCAACCGTTGGCTGGAATGGCGGGTAATGCCATCTCAATGGCCTTGATCTCTCTGGGCGCTAACCCAAAGATGGTACGGTCGCGCCACAGGTTTTCTTCGGTGAAAAACCTGGTGGTCAAATAGCCGTTGAAGCCTTGGATGTACACTGCAAAAGGCAAATCTGATCCTGCCATTTTATAATACGTCCCCAACATATCCGGGGTTTCTGTACCGACGGTGTATTTCTTGATTAATTGGTCCCCGGCATATACTTCCACCCAGCGACCGTACACTTCCATACGTTGATTCACCTGCTCCACGGCACTTTCTTGTACAAAGTGCTTTAGAGTCACCTTGCTCAAGGTCTCTAACAACACCTCAATGGCATCTTGGCGTACAGGCCACTGCCCCTCTCCCACGACCCAACGATCGCCTACGCGCTCCAACACCACAGTGCTCGGTTGTTTGTCGCTGATGACCACTTTGGTGATCTGCGAAGCATCAGTCACGGCAAAATCGTATTGGGCCTTTAACTCTTCCAGACCATCACTGGAAGTCGATTGGCAAGCCATTAAGCCCCACAGTGCTGTGGATAGTAGTAGGAGTTTACCTGCGTGCATAGCGTCTTTTTCGTTGTAGGAAGAAGATGAAAGCAGCCAGTGCTAGGACCAATTCCGGCAAAGCCACATTCAAAAACTTCCAATAATTGGCTTCCGCCACAATCATTTCCCCATCCAACAAGCGCAACTTCACATCCCGCGTTCGGGTTTGCATCAGACCGATATCGTCCAACATGTAATCCACGGTGTTGAGCACCAAGTCATCATTGCCGTATTGAATGCCCATGTACTGATCGTAACCCAGAGGCAAAGGCTGTCCTCGTGGAATTTCAGGGTTGATTAAATTTACTTGGTTACGAATAAAATCACCATCACTAAAGACCGCCATAGCTGTCTCAGGACTTTTCTTAAGTTGCGGCAATCCTACACCAGCCTTTGGAGCCAACCGGTTTGCGTAGGCACTCTCAAAACTTCCTTCCAAAAGCACCGCAGGCATCAAATTGCGCTGTGTAAAAGCGCGGGGGTCAGGGCGGTTGTAGAGCATCTCCAGGCTGACGGTATGTGGTGCTGCTAACGAACGGGCATTCGCGGAGCTCAACAGGAGCGGTGTTTTCTTAATGCCTGGTGCCTCAACCGTATCTAAGGTAGAGCTGAACTCACCCTTAACCGCATTCATATTTGCTACAGCAGGGTGATCGGTAGCTCCCCAAAGGGGAAAATATACCCAGGGATTGATGCTTCGTCTATCGTTTACTCCCGCGCAGCGTACATCCTGAACCAGGTCCGCATTGATGCGTACTCCATATTTAAACAAGAGATCGGTTAGGTTCAGGTCATAGATGATCGGGTACGCTAAGAACTCTGGACCATAACTTAGGCTGTCCATTTCTGCATGTACCCCGTCAAGGAACCAAAGTATTTTGCCGCCACCCATCAGAAACTGGTCCAACAAGTACTTATCCATTTCAGGAAACGGTTGAGTTGGTTTGGCTACAACGAGTAGGTCATAAGTATTCATACGACGCACCATATCACTTAAATCAGCTTCACCGTTTGCATCTGCTTTGTAGGCCTGTAATGAAAAACGATCTACTGCATAATTTTCACTCAAGGCCATACCTATTCCCGCGGTTTGTACCGCAGTGAGCTCGCCGTGGCCTGTGACCATACCTACCTTCGGCTTATCCGTGATAAGCAAGGCATTCAGTGCACGGGCTAGGTTGAATTCTAATTGTTGAATACTGATATTGACCTGTTCTGCAGGATCGAAAACCATTACGTTCTCCAAAAGAACAGCGGATACTTCTTGCTCCTTATACGTCATTGTCGCACCTGGGAAGACATTCAACACACTCTGGCCGTCTGCATTTTGTACTTGAAGTTGAACGGCGTTGATGCCCTTTGTGGCCAATTGGTTCTTAAACTCCCCCGCATTCTCCACATTGTTCGGGTTGATGAACTCAAAGAAGATATTTCCATTGCGCGCGGCCCACTCTTCGAGCATGTAGCGCGTTTCTATTTTCAATCGTTCGAATCCTGCAGGAAACTCGCCTTCTAAATACACGGTGATGAGGATTGGTTCCGATACTTGATCCAATAAACTTTCTGTACCCTCGCTCAGGCTGTAGCGCTTTTCCTCGGTCAAATCCAAACGCATACGCACAGCACTGCTTCCGGCCGCGATTACCAGACCTATTCCCATCCAGATCAAAGCCTTCTTCCAAGGCTTACGCAGGTGATTCTTTGCCAATACACCCAGGGTGAGTCCAATGAACAGGAACACAACTCCAATGAAGTAGCCTACATCTCGCAGGTCTAAAACACCACGAGCCATGCTCAGATAGTGTTCGTTCATTCCAAGGGTGCGAACAGTCAGTTCCCAGCCGGAAAATTTGTATAAATCGGCCAATGATTCAAAGCCTAAATACATTCCAAAATTCAAGGCTACTCCCAACACAAAGGCTACCACATTGTTGGACGTCAAGGCACTCGCCATCAAAGCCACCGCAGTATAGGCAGCGCCTATAGCTAAAAGGCCAACAAAAGAACCTATAGCTGCACCCCAGTCGAGGTTCCCTACCGGCGACCCCAGCATTCGCACACTCCACAGATATACGAGCGTGGGAAGAATGGAAAAAATGACCACTGTGAAAGTCCCGAAAAACTTGGCCCAGATCAGTTGTATCAGAGAGATAGGACGCACAATAAGCAACTCCATCATCCCGGATTTGATCTCGTCGCTGAATACCCGCATACTAATGGCAGGAATGAGGAACAAGAAGACCCAAGGTGCCAGTCCGAAATAGTTCTCTAGTGTGGCATAACCGCCTTCCAATATGTTGAATGGACCGTTAAATACCCAAAGTAGTAGACCGTTAATCAACAAGTAGATCCCAATAATCAAATACCCTAGGATGCCAGAGAAGTATACGTTGAGTTCTTTCTTGAGTTGTGCTATCATGGTTGTTGATCAAATAATTCTTCGCAGGTCCATGCCTTTGGCTTGCCCGAAAATAATGCTTTTGTCTGTGGCCACACCTCTTTAAAAACCGTGCTGTGTCTATAGGCGTTTAAATACGCTTCCGATTCCCAGCGGCTGTATGTAAAAAAGTGTTCGTCGCCTCGCAACATCTTTACGCCAAAGCAGCCTTCTGCTCCTGCAATTTGTGCTTTGTACTTATCAAAAAGGGCAATGAACGCCTCTCCTTCTTTTCGCTGCGGATCGATGGGTAGTTGTACAATTCTTGTGATCATACAAAGTCGATTCTTACCCAGTCGTTAATGTTCAGCCCTAAGAGTTCGTTGGAGCCCTTTATGTGCTCCCCTCCACTCTTGCCTACAGCCACACACAACATACCGTGCGCATCCCATACCCCGGCGATTTTACCCTGCGGAACTTCGCCGATGCGCTCATAGATCTTTGCAATGCTTCTGTTACGTGAAGTTTCTACCGATGCGCGGCGGCCTTTTTGATGAGCCTCAAATAGGGTTCGTGAAATATTGGTAATACAGGTGCCATGATGATCAATATACACAACGTTTCCACGAATAGCATACTCATCCAACGAAGGCGCTGATGTTTTGAGCTTTTTGATTTTAGTCAAACTTGGACCCAACAAATCCACCTTGCCACCTTCACTTAAATGCGCTGCGGCACTCGCGAACAGTCCGTGCACATCCATGGGGTCAATGCCACGGATATCTAGAATTCGAGCGGCCACAATCTTCGCCTGCTCCAAGACACTGGCCAAGATGCCGTTGTTGGGCGCAAGAAAGAATTGGCCATCGGCCTTCATGCAAATGTATTCCAAGCCCTCCCGTGGCGCGCTGCCCACATACATGATGTGGATACTCCCCGGCGGGAACGCGGCATAGGAACGCTTCAACAAAAAGGCTGCTTGCAACACATTGTGCGGCTCGATGTCATGGCTAATGTCCACCCATTGCAACCCTTTGACGCGGCGAATGAACTGCGCTTTTGCGAGGGCCACGTTAGGATCTTTTAACCCGAAATCAGAAGTTACTGTAATTACCGCCATAGAGGGGCTATTGCCGCGTTGAGGATTGGTGAAAATGTAGTTACTTTGTCAAAAGTAAGGCAATTCCGCCTTCCATTTCATCAACTAAGCGAGCAGTAATTGACAGAACGCCTTTTTGAACTCAACGGAGCTGAACCGTCCCAGTTATACGGCCCCAGCAATACTTTTCTAAAACAGATCGGCGTCCACTTTCCGACGCTGAAAATTGTCGCACGTGGACATTCCATCAAAGTCATTGGGCCGGACAACGTAATGGACGAGTTTGAAGATAAACTTGAGGCCATTCTCGCCTATGTCAGTGCCAATAAAACACTGGATCAGAGAGCGTTTGATCACTTGATTCAAGCACAAGATGCTGCGAAGGTGAACCACACTCTGCTTAAGGACGAGATCATTCTTCACGGGCCTAACGGTAGAATCATCAAGGCAAAAACCGTCAATCAATACAAGCTCATCGAAGCTTCTGTTGAAAATGATCTGGTCTTTGCTGTGGGACCCGCGGGAACTGGTAAAACATATACGGCCGTGGCATTGGCCGTACGTGCGTTAAAAAATCGCGAGGTTCGTCGCATTATTATGACCCGTCCCGCCGTGGAAGCTGGGGAAAATTTGGGCTTTTTACCAGGGGATTTAAAGGAAAAATTAGACCCCTACCTCCAACCCTTATACGATGCCTTGCGCGACATGTTGCCAAAGGAGAAGTTGGAGTATTTCCTTGAAAAT
>JAKMGS010000091.1 GCA_022424815.1 Schleiferiaceae bacterium
CAAGTCTGAAGTACTGCCCATAATGATTCCGATCATGACTATTTGCTTTTGACCAATATACTATTCTTTGCCCACTCGGCGCGCTTGCGGGCTTCATCTCTATCTTTTGCCACTACCGTGACGTGTCCCATTTTACGGAAAGGACGTGTTTGCGCCTTGCCGTAAATGTGGATGTTTACCCCTGGCTCTCCGAGCAACTCGTCGTACCCTTGATACACTACATCACCGCTATATCCTTCTGCACCTACTAGGTTCGCCATCACGCCCGCTGCTTTCAGCTCGGTAGAACCTAAGGGTAGGTCAAGGACGGCGCGAACGTGCTGTTCGAATTGGCTAGTGTAACAAGCTTCAATGGTGTGGTGCCCACTATTGTGAGGACGTGGGGCTACTTCGTTGACTAAGATCTCTCCCTCGGCAGTAATGAACAACTCGACTGCGAGTAGGCCGCAGATATCGTAGGCTTCCGCAGTACGGATGGCAATATCGTTGGCTTTTTGTTGCATAGTTTCGTCCAAAACGGTAGGACAGAGTACGTATTCTACTTGGTTCGCCGTAGGGTGGAATTCTTGATCTGCGACAGGGAAGGTTTTCACCTCGCCACTTTCGTTGCGGGCGACAATCACACTTACTTCTAGTTCAAAGTCCACAAATGCTTCGAGCATGCCCGGGGCATCTGGGATGTGTTGCACATCTTCTTCGCTACGGCAAACTACCACGCCAAAACCGTCATAGCCACCAGTAGCAGCCTTCCACACAAATGGGATGGGCCAACGCTCGCGAGCAGCTTCAAAGTCGGCCTTGCCTGAGACCATCTCAAAACGTGAGGTGGGTATGTTGTGGTCGGCGTAGAATTGTTTCTGCTTGGTCTTGTCCTGAATGAGCTCTAAGCTGTCTGGATTTGGGTGTACTTTTTTGCCTTGGGTACGCAGGTCTCTCAATGCTTGTACGTTGACTGCTTCAATCTCAATACATACGGTATCACAATCGGCAGCAAATGCCATGACGGTATCGTAATCTTGAAGGGAGCCTACTTGAAATTCGTTTGCTCCAAACTGTGCTGGGGCGTCGGGAGAGGGATCGAGCACTTTCGTGCGGATGTCAAATTTGCGGGTGGTGTAGAGCATCATTTTGCCCAATTGGCCCCCGCCTAAAATTCCCAATTTATAATTTGTCGAGAAGATATTCTTTGCCATGCGTGCCCCATTGTTTGTGGCAAAGGTAGTTAATCTGCAGGGTCTATGCGGGCTACCAAGGAGATGGTATATAATCTTTTATTCCCAAGATCCATTACGAGTGCTCTAGTTCGGCGACGTTCTTGGTAGCGGAAGTGGCGCTTTTTGAAGTGAAATTCATCGCCAGGCGCCAAATCTTTTAATAGTATCTGGTCGTCCTCGCCATCGAGCTGTAACAAGATGCTCTGTAGACTTGGATCACCACCCACAGCGCTTTTCGGGCGTGCTGCATGGTGCAGAATTGCCTTTTTATATACCTCGGGCCAAGGATGTGCCTCGGCTAGCGAAATCAACAGTGCTCCGAAGCAATGCTTCCACTCTTTACCGTGTGGAGCGGCCCTGCGGCCATACTTTTCCCAAGTAATGAGGTGGGCAAGTTCGTGAACGAAGGTGGTGAGGAATTGGTAAGGGCCTAAATTCCCGTTCATGGTGATGCTTGAGCGCTTTCCAGGCTTCGGCGGCCTGAAATCACCAAGTTTGCTCTTGCGGGGACGGGTTATTTTGAGATCAAAATCATAGGGCGCCGTCCAAGCGTCTATCAACGGGAGCACATCACCCGTAGGCAGTAGCGGTTGGATGATGCTGAGGTCCATTTAGGCCTTAGTAGGTTGTTCTACAGGTTGTTGAGAGAACGATGGGCAATCGCAATCTTTCGCGGTACCGCAGCTGCTCAATGCCAACGCAAAAAGGGCGATACAAATAGTGGCAATTCTCTTCATAACATAGGAGTTTGTCCTTCAAAGAAACTGTAAATTAGCCATATGATCACGAACTTTTTTGAAGGAATGGGTGCTTATGTGCTGCTGATGACAAAAGTCTTCCGCAGACCGGACCGTTGGAAGCTCTTTGTGCGTTCTTTGGTACATGAGATTCGTATTCTAGGATTAGATTCCATCAGTATTGTGGTCATTCTAAGTGTCTTCATGGGAGCGGTGGTGACTATTCAAACGGCCTTCCAGCTCAGCGATGACCCGTTAATTCCAACCTACTATATCGCTATGGCGACTCGGGAGAGTATCACCCTTGAGTTTAGTCCTACAGTAGTTAGCCTTATTCTGGCCGGAAAAGTGGGTTCGAACATTGCCTCAAGTTTAGGTACAATGAGAGTATCTGAGCAAATTGATGCGCTGGAGATCATGGGGGTGAACAGCGCAAGCTTTCTGATTTTACCGAAGGTGGCTGCACTCTTATTGTTCAATCCGGTACTTATCATTTTATCTCTTTTTCTAGGTCTATGGGGAGGAGCGATGGCAGGTGATTTACTAGGATTGGTTCCTTTTGAAGAGAGTATCATGGGCTATAGGTTAGAATATATCGTCTTTGAAAACGCCATTTATGGATTGATCAAGGCCACCGCCTTTGCCTTTATTATTGGCAGCGTGAGTGCATATTCAGGGTATTCGGTTAAAGGCGGTGCCGTTGAGGTAGGAATAGCCAGTACCAACGCTGTGGTTCGCTCGTGTTTAGCAATCATTTTGGCGAACTATTTATTGACAGATTTAATCCTTACCAGATGATTCAAGCCAAAGGCATCGTAAAGAGTTTTGGTGAGAACCACGTACTCAAGGGCATTGATGTTGATTTTGTTCAAGGTCAAACAAACTTGATTATTGGTCGATCTGGATCGGGTAAGACGGTTTTTCTCAAGACCATCCTTGGCCTTTTTGATCCTGATCAGGGCGCTATTCATTATGGCGATGAGGTCCTCGGAGAAATGACAAAAGCACGCCGCAAAACCTTGCGACAAGAAATTGGAATGGTATTTCAAGGCGGTGCATTGTTCGACAGCATGACGGTGGCGGAAAATATTAGATTCCCGTTGGAGATGTTCGCGGCCATGACCGAGCAGGAGAAGGACGAGCGGGTAAAGTTCGTGATGGACCGCGTGCGATTAGAAGGTGCAGGGGATAAATTTCCTAGTGAGATTTCTGGTGGGATGCAAAAGCGTGTGGCCATTGGTCGTGCGATCTCTATGAATCCAAAGTACCTCTTCTGTGACGAGCCTAATTCTGGCTTGGACCCTGAGACAGCAATTGTTATTGACCAATTAATTCAAGAGCTCACTCACGAATTCAATATGACGACCATCGTCAATACCCACGATATGAATTCTGTTTTGGAAATTGGGGATCACGTGATCTTTATGAAGGAAGGTCATAAGGTTTGGGAAGGGACAAATTCTGAAGTACTGGGTAGTACCAATGCTGATGTTGAAGATTACGTCTTCAAGAGCAAGCTGTTCAAGCAGGTACGCCAAGCATTCCGCAAGTAGAAAGAGGGCACAAAAAAAACCGGGCTCCGAAGAGCCCGGCTTGGGTATTTGTGTTAAGCGAGTGAGGCTTATTTGATTGAAATGCGCTCAACAACATTGATGCCTTCGCCTTCAACAGAAAGCAAGTACATTCCTTTTGCTTGAGTGCTTAGATCAATAGTCTTACGGTTACCAGCTACAAAGTTTTCGTTTGAGCGGTATACCACTTGACCTAGGATATCTACAACCGTTACAGTGGCGTTCGCATTAGCGTTCAACTCTACATTGACCACACCGTTAGATGGGTTAGGGTAGATAGAAGCTACTGTTATAGCCAACTCTTCTGAACCTACAGTTGAAGTACCAGAGGCACGCAACCAGATCAAGTGTGAGTAGTTCATGTTGATGCTCGTTTGGTCGTTTCTCCAAGCCGAAGTGCCAGCGTGGTTTCCGTAACGAGTATCCGTAAACAAGAAGTTAGAACAGTTCGTAGAAGTACTATCAAAATCTTGGATGAAGTAACCCTGTGGAGCAGAAGTGTTTCCTTCACGGTAGTAGTAGAAATAGAATGGGTTAAGATCTCCGCTTAACGTCTGGTAGTTAATCGTATCAGAAGAACCTAAACCATCTGGAAGGTACTCAACGAAGATACCCAACAATTCATCAGCGTCCATAGTGAATCCACCGTTTGGTACCTCAACACCGATAAGTGCAACAGACGTATCGCCTTCGTCTAATGTGTACTCTACTTGAACCGTAGAAGTAGCTGTAGGGCCACCTGCAACACCATGTGATGTGCTACCTGCGTAGTCCATAGTCTTAGCCGATGGTTGAACGGTCGAAGGAAGCGCCGCGAAGTATGCCGCTGGGTACTGAACACCAGAGAATGGTGCTGAGAAACCATCCGCACCTTTGAAAATGGTAAAGCGAATTTTATCTGCGTCGTTGTTGGCATCGTAGATTTCGTAACCGCCCACTACGAATAGTGAATCAATAGTTACTTGATCGCCTTCATTAAATTCACCGTCTCCCCAACCGTAGTAGTTGAAGTCGTATGTAGCACCCACAGCGTGGTTGTACGATGCCGATGCACTACCATCACTGTATACGATAGTTGTAGTTGAATCAGGAGTCGTAGTAATTGCACCCAATACCATGTCTGAGCTATAGTACTGGTACAAGAAATCAGTGTAGTCGTATAATTCGTCTACAGCACCACCTCTTTTCAAGATGATATTTTCGATTTTTTCGCGAGCAGCTGAGGATACAGGAAGTTCTGCTTGCATCAAGCGTGCATTAACTGCATCTTGAGCGACAGCGCTGAATCCAAGTGCCACTGCAGCAAGGAGTAGAACTTTTTTCATAAATCTTATTTAAGTAGAATTAAAGTGCCAACAAGATAAGTAAAGGAAACGATTAATTAAAGTTTCCTTACCATCATAATTCCATCCCGAACGCTAAGAATTACTTGCTCAACGCGATCGTCTTTAGTTACGTGATCATTAAGTGCTTGGATGGCCTTGGTGTCTTTATCGTTGGAATGAGGTCCGCCTACCACCTTTCCAGACCATAAAATATTATCAATGAGCATGATACCTCCGGTCCGGAGTTGAGGGAGCAGCTGCTCGTAATAATGAATGAGATTGATTTTATCAGCATCTAAGAAGACCAAATCCCAGGGTCGCTGAAGCGATTCTAAAATCTCTGTGGCAGGTCCGATGTGAAGGTGCATTTGATTGGCCTTCTCGTGTTTGGCCCAATATTTTTTAATTATGGTTTCCAATTCTTCATTGATCTCCACCGCATGGAACTCGCCATCTGGTTTCAATCCTTCGACCAAGAAATGTGAAGCATATCCGGTGTAGGTGCCGACTTCTAAGATGAATGTTGGCTGCATCATGCTAGAAAACATCTTTAAAATCTGTCCTTGCACGTGCCCGCTCAGCATTCGAGGCATCAATACTTTGACCCAGGTTTCACGCTCTAGTTCATCTAGATAAGATGGCGCTTCGGTAGTGCGTCCTGCGATATAATTATGAAGATCGTCGCTGAGAAACTCCATTACTCTGCCTTTTTATAGATCAGTTCATAGCCTTGATGTGGCGATAAGAATTCCTGTGCAGCCTCCATTACGTCCATGGCACTGATGCTGCGTACTTGTTCAGCGACATAGTCAAAGCTGTTGATTTTTCCGAAGTACAGCAATGCCCGCCCAGCCCCGATGCACGAATTAAGGCCATTCTCCTCCGCCAAAGCCATCTGCCCAATAAATTGGTTTTTGGATTTGCTGAGCTGTAGAGTACCTAGGCGCTGGTCTTGTAGCTTCTTGACTTCTTTCGCTGCAAGTACTGCAGCTTTTTCTGTTTGAGAAGGATCACACCCGAGGTAAATTCCCAAGAGTCCTACATCGCTATAGAGGCTAAGGAAACTTTCAATATTGTAGGCGATACCATGCTTTTCGCGAATGTTGAGCCCTAATCTATTATTCATACCGGGTCCGCCTAAAATATTGTTAAGTAGGAGTAAGGCGCGACGCTGCGGATGGTGAATGCCCGGCGTACGCCAACCAATGATGTAATGATCTTGAAACTGTGCGACTTCTTCCACACGTCGTTCGGGGCGATCGGGCGCATCAAAATGGGATTCCCAAGTATTGTTGTTAAGCGTGTACTCGGCGAAAAACTCTGCAGCCATTTGTTCCACGCGTTGTTGGCCGAAGGGACCTACAAAGGACAAGGTTATGCGGTCCGCCGTGTAAGTGCGCCCTTGAAATTCAAATATATCTTCACGGGTCAGGCGATCTACACTATTAGGAGTTCCTAAAATATTGCGTCCAAGGGCATTGCCTTGGAAAATAAAATCTTCAAAGTCGTCAAATATGCGATCTGCAGGACTGTCGAGGTAGCTGTGAATTTCATCTTTAATGACCTCTTTTTCCTTATCTAATTCCTTTTGAGGGAAGGTGCTCTTAAAGACCACATCAGAAACCAATTCCGCCGCACGTCGAAAGTCAGTCTTGAGAAAGCTGGCGTGAATGATCGTTTCCTCCTTTGTCGTATATGCATTGAGCTCTCCTCCCACATCGTCGAGCCTAGACAGTACGTGGTATGCCTTGCGTTTTTCTGTGCCCTTGAAAAGGTTGTGCTCTATATAGTGTGCCAATCCTTGCTGATGTTCGAGCTCGTCTCTAGAGCCTGCTTTTATGGAAATGGCCATATGGGCTACAGTACTTTTCTTATACTGAAAAGCGCAACGCAGGCCGTTGGGCAAGGTGAAGCAATGGGTTTGAGGCATTATTTTTTGTCGATGACTTCGAGCAAGGTTCGGAACGCCAGTGCGTGATTTCCCCAAGCTTTCAATGATTTATCTCTTAACTCAGGTGCATACATTTGCATGTAGAGCTTGATGCTTTCCAAATCGCTAGCGCGGTACTGAATACTGTAGCTCGGATGTTCTTGTTCCTGCTCGGGAAAGACTTCCGTAAACAGGTATCCTGAAAACATGCCGGTTTCCATGACCTCTGGTATGTGGGTGTTGAGCATCCATTCCTTCCACTGCGCTTCTATGGAAGAATCTACGGCTACGGTAACGTTATAGATGTGTTCGCTCATGGTGTAAAGGTACGGTAGAACTGTCTTGCTTCTTCAGTATAGAGGCCATTGGGATATTCAACTAAATAATCCTCCAGCTCCAAGGCGGCAGATTCAGATTTCAG
>JAKMGS010000092.1 GCA_022424815.1 Schleiferiaceae bacterium
GAGGGGAACGACGGCGGGATGAATATTTCGTACGATTATGGAGAGAGTTGGCATTTTGTAGAGAACCTGCCTTTGGCCCAATTCTACCATATCAACGTCGACGATCAGTTGCCGTATAATGTTTATGGCGGTATGCAAGACAACGGTTCGTGGAAAGGACCGGCTTACAGTCTAACCACCGACGGCATTCGCAATGAGGAGTGGAGCGAACTATTCTTTGGCGACGGTTTTGATGTCGTACCCGTGCCTGGTCGTACGGACGCGGCCTACGCGCAGAGCCAAGAAGGAAATGTCGGTTTGGTCAACACGCAGACCGGATATTCGGAACTCATCAAGCCTACACATCCAGATGGCGAGCGCTTGCGATGGCACTGGAATGCGCCTATTGCTCTAGACCCTCATGCGCCGGAGACGAGCTTGTACTTCGGTTCCCAATTCTTGCACAAGAGCACGGACAACGGGAAGAATTGGACCATTATTAGTCCTGATCTGACCTCGAACAATCCGGAGAAACAAAAGCAACTTGAGAGCGGGGGGCTGACCTACGATGTCACGGGTGCGGAAAACCACACGTGTTTGCTTGCGATTGCCCCGAGTGCCCTAGACCAAAACGTGATTTGGACGGGATCTGACGACGGAAAGTTGCACGTGACCATGGACGGCGGGGCGAATTGGGTTGACTTGAGCAAGAAGCTGAAAGGCTTGCCTGAGGGGTCTTGGATACCTCAAATTCGTGCCTCTGATTACGACAAAGGGACCGCTTGGGTGGTAGCGAACGACTACCGCAGAAATAATTGGAGCGCGTACTTGTTTAAGATTGAAGAATTTGGCAAGAAGGTCACCAGTATGGTGGACGACAGCGATATTTTCGGACCTATCCTCAGTGTGTGGCAAGATCCAGTGGAGCCAAACCTACTTTTTGTCGGCGGCGAATATGGATTGTACGTTAGTGCGGACGGGGGTTCTTCATACACTAAATGGACCGATGCTGTGCCGACGGTTCAAGTGATGGACCTCGCCTTCCAGGCCCGCGAAAAGGATTTGGTCCTGGGAACTTTCGGCCGCGGTGCTTGGGTGATCGATGATATCGAGCCTTTGAGGGTACTTGCGGCAGGCAATGGCCTCAGCACGCCAACGTTCTTCGAGCCGCCAACGGCGTATCAATGGGAACGTCGTCAGAGCCCTGGAGTACGCTTTGCTGGTATGTCCACCTTCCGAGGCGAAAATCGCCGTTTCGGAGCGCGCCTATCGGCTTACCTACCTGAGGTTGCCGAGGACAACAAGAAGAAATTACGTGTGGACTATCAAAACGAAGGTGGTGATACTATTTATACCCAATATATCAGTGTGAAGGAAGCTGGATTACAGAACTGGCGTTGGGCGATGTGGGAAAAAGGTACCGAATACCCAGAGTTCAAGGTCCGAAAAGTAGAGGAAGAGCAAAGCGATCGCCGTGGCGCTCCTGTATTGCCGGGAACCTATACCGTAACAATGAATTGGGACGGTCAAATCGCTTCACAACCACTAAAGGTTGAATACGATTTCCGCATGGCCTCTTGGGTCACAGAGGAAGATTTGATAGCGCGTCGCGAAGCCTTCAAAGCAATCGAAGGCATAGAAGCAGATTTAGACCTCGCGGTACAGTCATTGGCACAAGCCAAGGAAAACATCGAACGCCTTCAGGCCCTTTTGCAGCGTGAGCCCTATGCTTCTGATTCAGCATTGGTGGACACTGTGAAAGCGACAGCAAAAGCGTTAGAGGCTACACGTCATCATGTGTTTGGTAAAAAAGAAACCAAAGGCTATTTCGAACAGCCTGAGGTATGGTCTAGCAAATGGGGCAGTTCGTTGTGGCAGCTCTTGAGTTCATCACGCGCTTGGGGCAGCAATGAGCAAGCGTTGTTTGACCAATTATCTAAGCGTACAGAAGAGGCCACACTAACCGTCATGACCTTCCTCACAGAGGATTATAACGGCCTGTTGGAATACCTCGAAGATCATCCGGTGGACATCATGATACCCACAGAGTATTGAAGATAAATATGACTTGAAATATTCAGGCTTATCGAACGTTTTATTTTGAAACAAACAACCAATGAACCTACCTAAAAAAGCATTATTTGTAAGTCTCTTTTTTTTGTTTGCCCATCAAGCAGTGGCGCTTGATTTTGTCAAGGGAAATCTGATCGATACTGCTATTTCTGAAGATTTCTCCGGTTATTCTAGTTGGACTCCAAATGGGCACGTAATTCTTCGTGGCGAAGATTCCCTTCAGGTGTGGAACGGCGATTTATCGCTGTGTGAATATACCCTGCCCGTAGAGAGTTGGGAAAAAGTTCAGTTGACCAATGATCTTTTGATTAATGCAAAGGGTGATACTGCGTATATCTGGGACATCGCTACGGGCAGTCTTCGAGCTGTGCTTCCTCATCCTGCTCATGTTGCAAGTTTAGCGGTGGATCCTGAAAAGAAAACTTTGGCTGCCGCCTGTTGGGATCAACGCGTTTATTTATGGGATCTAAAAAAAGGATCCTTATTGCAAACATTGGTACCCAAGTCGTTGAAAAATTATGACCCATCTGACCTTTCCATTTTAGTCACATTCAGCGATGATGGACAATATATCTGCAGTGCTGGCGAGTTAGGAGAAGTGAATGTTTGGGAGAAGAAGCGTAAAAAATATACGTACAAGGTGAGATTGCCTTTAACGCATTATAAGGATTGGACCTATAGCGCTGATTTTAATTCAGAATCAACTATCCTGGTCACCACTCATAGAGATAGTCTAGCTGTTTTTTGGGATATTAAAACTGGGGAAGAGATACTGAATTTTGATGCTGAACAGGATAGGTTTACAGATGCTTTCTATTGGAAAGACTTGTTCTTTTTGGAGTTTACTCCAAGAACAAAATCACCTTATGGTGGATATGAATATCATCAATCTATTTGGCAAGTATTTTCGGCCGATTCTTTGAACTACCAGGTAGGTTTGGAGAATTCATTGTGGAGCAAGCACGGATATCACCATAGTTTTAGTCCCAATGGGAAAACTATACTTTCTAGAAAACCCCGAAGTGGATTTCCTCCCTTTGATTCCGATAGTACGGTTTATATCTGGGACACCGAACGCTGGGAACCCATTCAAACTATACATTCCAGTACTGGTAGTATTCGCTCTTTCGAATACAGTCCTGACGGTCATCATATTTTAACCTCCACAAAACAAGAAGTGATTATAAGAAATTCAGCTTCGTTGACTATTGTGGCGAGGAGAAGAAAGCCAATTTTCTAACTAAAAAGGCGCCCTGTAGGGCGCCTTTTTTATGCTCAAATTTTCGGCTCCGCCGGGGGCTTCGCCGAGAAGGATCGTGTTTTATTGAATGATCAATTGTTTGCGAACACCTTCGGTTTGGAAGATGTAATAGCCTGGGCTCGCATTGACCTGGAGACTGGCATCCAATGCCAACGTACCTTGTTGGATCTCACGGCCGTCGATGCTAAAGATGCGGTACGCTGTGCCTGCAGGCAAACCTTCTACTTGGAAAAGGCCATTGCTTGGATTTGGGAAGATGTTAATGTTGTTGACGCTCAACTCTTCCTGATCCAGAGTAACGTCTAGGTTGAAGGCATCCAAGAAGGCGTTATTACCCCCTCCTGAAATGAAATCGACCTTGATCATAATAGGCGCACCACCCGCGTAGTCATTCAAATTGATGCTCGTGCTTCTCCAGTTGCTGGCTGAGGTCGGGTTCCAAGGATTTGCCTTATTCAGCGCTGCATAGAGTAGCGGTCCTAAAATGGTGCGTACCTCTTCCCAAGTCTCTCCACAATCTTGACTCACGCTAATTCTCAATTTATCCTGGGCCTGACCTGGCTTGCTGGCAATGGCATAGCGGAAGCCCAAAGACATTGCCGTCGCACGACTTACCACAATCTGATCTGTAATCAAGGCATCCGAATTATCAGGGTCGTTGTTAAAGTTGTCCAGCTTGACACAATAATTGCCTTCGAAGTGGTTGTAGCTGTTGCGTTCCCATTTAATATCATCACCGTCGGCATTCTCTACGTGCCAAGTGCCATTAGGGACATCGTGGAATTCAAAGCCTGAGCTGAAGTTGTTGACCCACATGTTAGGGCCACCGCCAGATCTCATTACACTCATGTAACCATCTACCAAGGATTGTGATGATCCTGTGGCATTGGTTACCGTTAGGCCAACTGTATAGTTCGAATATCCCATAAGACTCGTAGAGTTGTAGGTCACGGTAGGGTTCTGAGCCGTGGAAGTAGAGGGCGTACCTCCAGGGAAGTACCAGGACCAGCTCGTTGGGTTCCCAAACTCACTTTTATCTGTGAACTGAACGGTTGTTCCGTTACAAATGACCGTTTGACTGGCCCCAAAGTTCGCCTGTGGCGCACACGGCAAAACAGCTTGAGGATCTATCCCTGTGGCTGTGGCGTTTGTTGCGGAGACTAAATACCCTCGTAAGGGCGCTGAATTAAGACTGGCACGCATGATCGCTTTTTGATCGTCGGTGAACATATTCACACAATCATCATCGGCATAATCCATGTAGTTTTCAATCTGGTCGGGAAGGTTCGGGTTGTCATTCGAACAGGTGTTTGCTGTGAGGTTACAACCGAAGCTGGCTTCATCAACCGGGGGAGTATCGGCACAATTATCGCCTTGGAAACAGCCGCCCTTGAACGGGTGGTCCAGACCGAGGTAGTGGCCCATCTCGTGGGTGAGTGTGCGTCCGCGGCTCGAGCTGGTTCCGATGCGGCCCATGCGGTCGTGGCGAATCACAATCCCATCGTAGGTAGTGCTTTGACCCGGACTTGGTTTATAAGCATAACCCAAAACAGTTCCTTGCCCTGAGCTTCCTAGGTCGATGGATCTTACGACCCAAATATTTACGTACTTCGTGCGAGGCCAGCTTTTTAAGCCCTTCACGTTGTTGTTCGCATTCACAGAGAGCGCGCTCTGAGTACGGGTAATTCCAGTATGACAATTGCCATTCGGATCTAGTTTGGCCAATTTAAATTCAATCTCACAATCAGCCGCAACACCTACAAAAGTGCCCCGTGTGTCGCTAGTATCGGGGTTCAATCGACGGTAATCTTCGTTCAATACCTCGATGGCATTTTTGACCTGTTTGTCGGTGATGTTATCTGATGCATTGTCATAGATAATGTGTACGACCACGGGAATGGTGAATACTGTGCCCTCTGTTTTTTGATCCGAGTCAAAATCTACGGTGCTGATAAACTCGGCCCAATCTGACTCAAAATTAGGATTTTGGCGCTTGATTTCTTCCTCTAGGAGATCGTGTCCACATTTCTGTCCGAAGGAATGTGTTGATACTAAGGCAAATGCTAATAAAATGGGGTATTTGAGGTATTTTCGCATGCTCGGCAAGTTCGTTCATTCACATCATTCTTGCAACACAAAAACCGAGCCGCCAAAAACATGCTAACAATTTGTTTGTAGATTTTTGGTTGTTAGGCAAATAAAGATGTATTTTCGCAGCCCTTTTTAGGGGGATGTTTCGGCATTCAAATAACATATAAAACGCTATAGCGGTGAATACATTAAGTTACAAAACAGTTTCAGCCAACGCGGCGACCGTAGATAAGAACTGGGTAGTAGTAGATGCAGAAGGTCAAACTTTGGGCCGTCTAGCTTCTAAAGTTGCATTGCTTCTAAGAGGTAAGCGCAAGCCAAATTACACGCCTCACGTTGACTGTGGTGATAACGTGATCATTCTAAATGCTGATAAGGTTGTTTTGACTGGCAATAAAATGGCAGACAAAACTTACGTATGGCACACTGGTTACCCAGGTGGTCAGCGTACAACCAACCCAGAACAAATGATGGCTAAGTTCCCAGAGCGCGTCGTAGAAAAGGCGGTAAAAGGAATGTTGCCTAAGAATCGTTTGGGCGCTCAGTTGTTCCGCAACCTACACGTGCATGCTGGTGGCGAGCACAAGC
Organism: Schleiferiaceae bacterium; assembly: GCA_022424815.1. GTDB lineage: Bacteria > Bacteroidota > Bacteroidia > Flavobacteriales > Schleiferiaceae > UBA10364. Next base: position 5,993 of record JAKMGS010000092.1, read on the forward strand.
ACGAGGCACAACAGCCGACTGCGATCAATATTAATGAAATCAAATAAGTAATAATAAATGGCAAAGTTTCACGCAATTGGAAGACGTAAATCTTCTGTGGCTCGTGTCTACATGGATGAAGGCAAAGGCGCCATCACCATCAACGGCAAGGACTACAAGGACTACTTCACTACTGCACCTTTGCACTACAAATTGGAACAGCCTTTCAATTTGACTGAGACTACTGGCAAGTATGACGTTAAGGTAAACGTTATAGGTGGCGGTATCACTGGTCAAGCTGAGGCCATCCGTTTGGGTGTAAGCCGTATTCTTTCTGAAATTGATCAGGAGAATCGCGTAGCATTGAAGCCCGTCGGACTTCTTACTCGTGACCCTCGTATGGTGGAACGTAAGAAATTCGGTCAGAAGAAAGCACGTAAGAAATTCCAGTTCTCTAAACGTTAATCGAGATTTAGTATCCAAATGGGCTAGACTCTTTAAAAGGCTACTAGCACATTGCTTACTACGGAAAGTAAACTCAAAAAAATGGCAGTAACAGACAACATTAAAAAACTCATGGATGCAGGTGTTCACTTTGGACACTTGACCCGTAAGTGGAACCCAAACATGGCTCCTTACATTTACATGGAGCGAAACGGTATCCACGTGATCGACCTACACAAAACAGATGCGAAGCTTGAAGAAGCTACAGAGGCTTTGAAAAAAATCGCTGCATCAGGTCGTAAAATCCTATTCGTTGCTACTAAAAAGCAAGCGAAAGAAATCGTGGCGAAATACGCCGGCGATGTTAACATGCCTTACGCAACTGAGCGTTGGCCAGGAGGTATGTTGACGAACTTTGTAACCATCCGCAAAGCCATCAAAAAGATGCAGAGCATCGACAAGATGAAGGAAAATGGTACGTTCGAAACTCTTTCTAAGCGTGAGCGCCTTCAAGTAGAGCGTCAGCGTGCAAAATTGGAAAAGGACTTTGGTTCTGTGGAAGATATGAATCGTCTTCCTGCTGCCTTGTTTATCGTTGATATCAAGCGCGAACACATTGCTGTAGACGAAGCCATCAAGTTGGGCATCCCAACATTTGCGATGGTAGATACAAACTCGGACCCACGTCGTGTAGATTACGCGATTCCTGCTAACGATGATGCTTCTAAGAG
>JAKMGS010000199.1 GCA_022424815.1 Schleiferiaceae bacterium
GCAGAGCCCATTTCCTTACCCTTTAACATCATTGGGGTTGGGTTCGGTTCATAGGTCATATCAAAGATGGCGAATTCCTTCGTCATTACCTTATATGGCAATGGTAAATAATCGCCGGGGTATTTGGGGCCACCCACTGGGGTACAATTAATCCATCGGGGATGCGCCGAAGCTTGTTCTTCCGTCAAGCTGTCGTAGGTCACTGCTCCGTGTCGCTGGACCATCAAGTAGGGGGTTTGTCGCGCCTCTAACACTGCACAAAGTGCTTTTGCTGCACCACCGCCTCCTAGTACTAAGGTAGGTTGTTCTGGTCCTAAGGCGTCGAGGGTTTGGGTGATCCCATCCACATCAGTATTGTAGCCCACAAATCGATCGCCTGTTTTTACGATGGTATTGATGGCACCAATTCTTTTCGCACCTTCATCTGCCTCATCCACCCAGTGAAGGGCTTGTTCTTTAAATGGAATGGTGATGTTGATGCCTGTTAAACCTTCTTGATCGAACAACTCCACCATGGCCTTGCGATCCATAGTGGTACGCTCATAACACTGGTATATACCCGGAGTACCGCTTTCTACCATGAAACCATGGTGTAGGGCGGGGCTTTTGCTGTGCCCGATAGGATGTCCTATGAGGCCAAGACGAATCATGCGCGCTTGAGTTTTCCGGCCCACTCTAAGCCAAAGACCACCAACGCACCGGCAATGGCAAGGGGGAGGGCCAAGGTCCAATCTGCCCCCGGGGCTAAATTTTCAGTAATCAAAGGAATGTGCTCCTCCTGCGGCGTACCTTCATGTTTGATGAAATAATCTATTTCCTTTTTCCACGGCCAAAGCTTGTTCAGTGAGCCCAACAAGAACCCAGAGAGAAGAGCCACGGCAATGCTGTAGTAATGTTCGAAGATCCACTTTAAGGCTTTGGTGAAGCTGATCAGTCCGGCTACTGCACCGATGCCCACGTAGGCTATGATGAGTAGGTTTCGATCGCTTACGGCACTCAGCACGGTAGCATAGGCACCCAACAAAAGAAGAACAAAGCTGCCGCTGATGCCCGGTAAGATCATGGCACAAATGGCCAAGGCGCCGCAAAGGATAAGGTAGAGCGGGTGCTCTGTACCGCCCACAGCGGGTAAGGTGGTTACCCAATAGGCAATGGCGGTTCCGATGATGAATGAAAGGATTTGCGGGGTGCCCCAGTGGGCGATGTTCCGTCCGACTATGAAGATGGAGGCGAACACGAGGCCAAAGAAGAAACTCCAGATGGCGGTGGGGTGGTGCTCAAGTGCATAGCCAAGGATGGAGGCTAGGGAAAGCACGCTGGTGAAGATCCCAGCGAAGAGGACTGCGAGGAAGGTACCTCCGATGTGGGACCATAGATCGCGGAATTGGCCCCGAAAAAGCAGCTTAATGGCATGCGCATCAAACCGGCTGAGGTTGCCTATTAATTCCTCGTAAATATTCGTGATAAATGCGATAGTTCCTCCGCTGACTCCGGGGACGACATCTGCCGCTCCCATGGCCATGCCTTTGAGGAACAAACTCAAATATTTTTGCATGGGTGGGTTATTTCAATTCTGCTAAAATAGCGGCCACTACTGGGACTTCAAGCAGATCTGGGAAGTATTCCGCAAATAGCGTTCGCAACTCATCGCGGTTCAAATGCAAATCTTCCAGCACCTCTTTTGCGCTGATGATATCGTCGGCCGCGAAGAGGTAGCCGGCAAGCACTAATCTGAACTGAAGCACTTCTTGGAAACGTTCGACGGCATCGTAGAGAATGGCTATGGCCTGTTCAAGTAGGTCCAATTCTATCAAACACTCCACGAAATCCAAGACATCCTCCGACCCGTAGGCTTCGTCTAACCAGACCTTTTTGTAATCCTTGACCGCTTCGGCATAGCGCTCCAATTCCATGAGCACACTCGCGCGCTCCAAATGGACATCGTCCATATCTGGTTCAAGGGCGATGGCCTTGTTGAATTCGCGCAAGGCCTCGTTGGGGCTGCCTAGTTCAGCTTCGAGCAGGCCGATGCGGAAATGCACGTAGCCGCTGGGCAAGTCTTCGTTCACACTTTGCTTATAGGCCGTGAGCGCGTTGATGTATTCTTCGTTGCGCTCGTGGATTCTGCCGATCTCAAAGTAGGCGGCGTGGAAGGTTTCATCTGCGGTGATGGCCCATTGGAACATTTCCAAGGCTTGGGCTTCGTTGTCTTTGCGCAATTGGAAAGCGCCCAGCTGGTACCACAATAATGGGTTGTAGGGTTCTTTTTGTGTGAAACTTTCAAACAAGGCGATGGCACGGTCGTATTCGTTGGTGAAATCAAGGCACATGGCTAATTGGTACAATGCGCCTTCGTCCAAATCTTCCTCCTCTAAACGGCACCAACGCACTAAAATATTGATGGCTCGCGGGTAGTCGCCCTGGCTCAAATGCGTATCGGCGATCATCTGCAACACCTCCACGGGATCGTCGGAACCGGCCAAGGCCTCGTCCAATAATTGTAATCCCTTTTGTG
>JAKMGS010000017.1 GCA_022424815.1 Schleiferiaceae bacterium
GTCCTCAAGCATCTGTAATAGCGCCGTGAGTTCTTTTTCACTTTCAGGCAACAGCGTGCTTTGGTCTAATTCGAAAAGAATGTTTCTTAACGCGAATGCCTTGCCTGAAGCAATTGGAATGAGCTTGATGGTGGCCACCTTGCTCCCATGCAATGGTCTGGCGATGTAGTCCAGCTGAGAAATAACACCTGAATACGGCAAGTATCCTTTGTGATATACCGTTAAACGTACTTCTCCTCCATCGGTCATTAAACGAACCATACCAGTATTTTTGGCACTTGTGCCTGAATAGAATTCTATGCCATACATATTGAATAATTGAACTCGTGCATCTCCTATTGGTTTTAATGTAATACTATCAAGTACTACTAGGTCATAGTTATCTCGTGCTTCAGGTCGCAAGTTTACCGGTAAGTTGAATCGGTATAGATCTAACGAGGAAAGTCCATCATATTTAGGTACTATCGTTTCGCCTCGATCCGATGCCAGATAGCCAAATTCACCACTCTTATCAATGACCAGTGAAAACTCTTCTCCGAAACTATTAAACGGGAAGCCAAGATTAATAGGCTCGCTCCAAGTAGAATCATTAATGCGTGTAGTCTTAAAAAAATCAGATTGTCCTAAAGATGGACTGCGCTCGGAAAGAAAATAAAGAGTTTTTCCGTCGAAATGAATAAACGGACAGCTTTCCTTGCTATCGCTATTGATGTTTTTAGGAAGCTTTACACCTCTCGACCAATTCCCTTCAGTATCCTTGGTTGACATGAAAATGTCACTATCTGTATCCATACTATTACTACCCCGTACAAAGTATAGAGTAGAGCCATCTGGACCTATACTAGGCTGACTTTCCCAGCGTGAAGTGTTAATTTCACCTGGTAACGGTCGAGGTGTAACCCATTCTTGATGTTGGTTTTTATAACTAAAAAACAAGTCACAACTACCTGAGCCATTAGGGCGATCACAAACTGTAAGTATCATCAATTGACCATCGGTACTAATACAGGCAGCTCCTTCATTCAACTCGGAGTTTATATTACCCGGTAATGGAACACCATACTCTGAAAAACCATCCAACGAGGATTCAAGCAGATTTTCATCGGATGGCTTTGGACCAGATATATATCTGTGAGTATAGATTAATTGTTCTTCCCCACCCGAAATGGTAGGGAAATATTCCAGGTTATCGGTCGAAAAACTTAGCTTACGGATCTCGTAATTAAAATCATCATTGATGTATTCGTAGTATTTGTCTTTCGCAAACATCAGATTCTCTAACTCTAACTCTGCCTCAATACGCCGTTGTTTGGATAACCTAGCGGTGTTCAGGTAGGCTTCCCACTCTTCGATACATTCCTCCCAACGAAATAAGTATTTAAAGGCAAGACTCTTTTTTAATAGTGTTGATGATATAGAATCTATGCCGAGACTTTGATCGTAATAATTGATAGCCAAATCATATTTTCCTTCACGAAAAGATTGGTCACCAGCGAATATAAAAGCCTGATAATAGGAGCCTTTGCCTTTTTTCATGCTCTTGTCCAGGTACTGCCAACCTTTCTCCTCCTCTCCATTACGAAACGATTCTTTAGCTTTTTGTAATGCTGTAATGGCCGACTTTGGCTGAGCAAATGTGGATAAACTAAAAAAAAGTAGTAGCGCAATTGCGTGATAAAATCGGACCATTAAAAGTACATTTGAAGTTCTACGAAGATATCTCATACCCATTGAAAACGACGAGAATTGCCATTACGGGGTCTCCTGCCACGGGAAAAACTACCTTAAGCCTTGCATTAGAGCAACATGGCTATCCCGTTTTCCACGAGCAAGCCCGTGAAATCATTCAAAATTCATTGGACGAAGAGTCGGATTTAGTGCCTTGGAAAGACCTATTGGGCTTTACTCAACTCGTTTGGGACCTGCGCAATGAGCAGTACCACAATGCATTGTTAGAAAAAATTAATTTTTACGATCGTACTAATGTGGATGCCTACGCGTACCTTAACAAGGGAAACGCAGAACTTTCTGAGGATTGGAAGGCAGATTTACAGGAAATGCGATTTGAAAAAGTCTTTTTCCTGCCGGTTTGGCCGGAGATTCACAGTCTTGATAAGCAACGCATGGAAACTCTTGAGGAGTGCTATGAAGTTGAAGAGCACTTAAAAGTGGCTTATAAAGAATTGGGATATGAGTGTATTGAAGTCCCTCCAGCCTCGGTAGAAGAACGCGTTGCCTTTATTTTGGCACGTTTATGATCCTTCAACAGGCAAAAGAAATACTAAAACAATATTGGGGTTATCCTGATTTTCGCGGATTACAGGGGGATATTATCTCTTCTGTTCTCTCGGGTAAACACACCATTGGATTGCTCCCTACTGGTGGCGGTAAATCCATATGTTATCAAGTACCTGGCTTAGCATTGGACGGTATTACTATTGTTATCAGTCCCTTATTGGCGCTGATGCAGGATCAATTACAAGGTCTCTCAAAGAGAAACATTAAAGCGTACCAATTCACAGGTTCCTATTCCCCTAGGCAGTTAGACGAAGCCTTTAGAAACATTAAATACGGTGGATACAAGTTTGTTTTTCTCGCTCCGGAAAGGCTTTCCAACACATTGTTTTTAGAATACCTAAAGAATACAGAGGTGAGTTTGATTGCCATTGACGAAGCCCACTGTATTTCGCAATGGGGATTTGATTTTCGTCCTGCATACCTCAATGTACACCTACTCAGAGAACAATTCCCAAGTATTCCAGTCCTGGCACTCACTGCATCTGCAACAGATCGGGTTAAAAAGGATCTAGCTGAGCGGCTGCAAATTCCAGACGCTACGATGTATGAAGGCAGTGTGCGCCGAAACAACTTACAGCTTGAGAAACGCCTTACACCTAATAAAGACAAGCAGCTATTGAGATTATTGGGGCGCTTGACCGGTACGGGAATCATTTATGCGAAGACCCGATCTAGTTGTGAATCCATTAGCCATTACATCAATGAAAATGGCCTACACTCCACATTCTTTCACGCTGGGTTGGATTTAAAAGTAAAGAATGAACGTCAGGAACGTTGGCTCGACAACAAAGTCCCAATCATGGTCAGCACTACTGCATTCGGAATGGGTATCGATAAAGCAGATGTAATGTGGGTCATTCATTGGGGTACGCCGGATACCATCGAAGGCTATTACCAAGAGGTTGGCCGTGGAGGTCGCGCGGGCCAATTATCTCAAGCATATCTATTATACAATCAGCAAGATTTCGCCCGCATTTCAAAGGGAATCACAGATCTTCCTAAACCAGAAGAGGTTGAAGCTATTTATCACAAGATTTGTAGTCATTTTCAAATTGCCGTGGGCGCAGGTCAAGATCACCAAGTAAACTTCTCTTTGGTGGATCTGGCCGCTAAGCTTCAAACCCCAATCCCACAGTTATTGACGTACATCAAGTTGCTTCAACAACGAGGGGTTTGGCAGTTTATTGAGAGTAATCAACTATATCCAGAATTACTTTTTTTGACCAGTCCTGAACATTGGTCCGGATTGCCAGAGGAAGACCAGCAATGCTTGATACAATTGTTTCGCGTGTACAGTCGGGCAGCACAGCGCTCCACCAGAATTCAATTCGATGCCGTAGCCCCAATGCTACACAAAACCAGCAAGGGCCTTGACCAGTGGCTACAACGAATGCATCAGAAAGGATTGATTCAGTACAAGGCGGAACAAAACCAGTGCGCCCTACTCCTTTTAGAAAACCGCATAGACAAACGTTATTTCAAATTGTCAAAATCCTTCGTAGAATCTTGGATTACAAGTAAAAAAGAACGCTCTCAAGCTGTTCTAAACTTTCTGGCTTCTGAAGAATGTTTAGCCAAGGATGTGGAACATTACTTTGGTCAAACATCAGGTGAAGCTTGTGGTATTTGCAGCAATTGTACGCTTAATCACTACCCCGAAGGCGAAACAGTTCAGGCGATGCTCAACGATGGACTAACTTTTGACGATATTTGGTTCGATTTAAATTGTCCCCCAGATGCCTTACGACAACATTAGCATAGTATATATGGGTACACCAGAATTTGCTGTGCCTTCACTCCAAGCATTGGCAAGTGCCGGATATAATATTAAGGCGGTCGTTACATTGGCAGATAAGCCTTCCGGGCGAGGAAGAAAACTCACGTCTAGTGCAGTTAAAAAGGCAGCATTAGACCTAGGTTTGCCGGTATTGCAGCCAACTTCATTAAAAGATGAAGGGTTCCTCGAGGAATTGGATGCACTTCAGGCGGACCTCTTTGTAGTGGTTGCATTTCGTATGCTACCAAAGCAAGTTTGGAGTAAACCAAGACTAGGAACCTTTAACCTTCACGGATCATTATTGCCCCAACTCAGAGGGGCCGCCCCTATTCATTGGGCAGTAATAAATGGGTTGAAAGAAACGGGACTCACAACCTTCCTTATCGACGAGCAAATTGATACTGGGAATATCCTCCTACAAGAAAGACTAACAATCGACTCCAATTGGACAACCGGTGAGTTGCATGATGCATTACTTCCAATAGGTGCGCAACTGGTCGTTGATACTGTTAATGGGCTTATAGCGGGTGCGTTAACTCCTCAAGCTCAAGATGATTCTGAAGCCACACATGCTCCTAAATTGAACAAAGACAATACTCGATTAGATTTTACACTCGATCCAAATTCACTCGTTCAATTTGTAAGAGGTTTATGTCCTTTTCCAGGAGCTTACTATGGAGAGTTCAAATTCCTTGGCGCCTCTTCTTGTGAAAAACTAAATCATTCTTTACAACCGATGCTTAGAGTAAGAGACAAGCATTTATTTCTAGATTATAAACTTGGCAGCATCGAAATCACACAAATAAAACCGGCGGGTAAGCGCTCGATGTCAAGCGCAGACTACATTAACGGCATGAATTGTGCCGAAATACCGCTTAAAAAGCCGGTTTAAAAGGTAAAATCACCCCTTTTTGTGAATAAATACCATTAGTTATTAACTTTTTTTACCTGAAGGCCCGAAAACACTTGCATGGAAGTAATTTTCATCTATATTTGGTAAGCATTCGTTTAAAAAAGTATTAATTAAAATTTAATTGCAATGAACAAAGCACAATTGATCGACGCAATGGCAGCAGATGCTGGCGTCTCTAAAGCACAAGCTAAAGCAGCTTTGGATTCTTTCACTGGTAACGTAGGCTCTACCCTTGCAGGTGGTGGCCGTGTATCACTAGTTGGTTTCGGTTCTTTCTCTGTTTCTGAGCGCGCAGCTCGTGACGGTCGTAACCCACAAACTGGTGCAGTTATCAAAATCGCTGCTAAGAAAGTAGCTAAGTTTAAAGCTGGTGCTGACCTAAACGGTAAGCTCTAATAGCCTAAACTTATTAGATACAAAGAAGCCCTCTTCGGAGGGCTTTTTTTATGTGCTTATCTTAAGGTTCTAGCCTGCTAATAGTCCATTCGGATCTTTCAAGCATATACACTATTCGATCGTGGAGTCTCCCTTCTCTTCCTTGCCAAAATTCAAATGATAGAGGTTGAATGGCAAATCCACCCCAATTTTCCGGCATTGGAACAGTGCTTCCTTCAGGATATTCATGTTGAAACTTTGCGAATTTTGTTTCTAACGTACTTCTATCATCAATAGGTTGACTTTGTTCTGAAGCAGCTGCACCTATTTGACTTAAGTATGGGCGAGTCGCGAAATACGCCTCACTTTTCTCTTTAGATATTCTAACAACTTTTCCTTGAATACGTACTTGACGTTCTTGTTCTCTCCAAAAGAATAATGCACTTACGATAGGATTAATCAACAAGTCTTGCCCTTTGGCGCTGCCGTAATTCGTGAAAAAGATGAATTCGCCGTCTTCAACTGCCTTTAATAGTACAATTCTATTGCTTGGGTTACCTTGCGAATCCACCGTCGCTATAGCCATGGCATTAGAATCTTTGATGCGCAGCTCTGCATAACTCTGATACCAATGCTGAAATTGATCGAAGGGATTGCTTTCTAAATTGGATTCTAATAATGAATCAAACTTGTAGCTTTCTCTTATGTTGTGTAAATCCATATGTCTAAATTAGTATAATGCATTGGAACAACCAGCCTGCTAAAGGAACACTTCTTATTTCAAAACCACTCATCGGCGACGGCTTTTTTGAGCAAAGTGTCGTATACCTTACTGAACATAACGAGGAAGGTGCACTTGGATTTACGCTAAATAAAGAGAGTACTCTTCTCGTAAAGGATTTGATAGATGATTTTGAAAGTGATAATGCTTTAATGTACGGCGGACCAGTGGAACAAGATGCCCTATTCTATCTCCACGAAGAAGAGCGTATACCCAACAGTGCATCTGTAGGCCATGGGTTGTTTTTAGGAGGTGACTTCGAGGTATTTCAAAAGCTGATACAGGAGGACCCCAAAACCCCATTCAAAGCATTCTTAGGGTATAGTGGTTGGTCCCCTGGCCAATTAGAAGATGAGATATCTGATGGTACTTGGGTAGTCGTTCATCCGCCCTTTGAGACTGACATATTAACATTATCCAAAGATGCATGGCGAATCTACATGAACACCTTGGGTGGTGAATACCGTATCTGGGCCAATGCCCCAGAAGATCCTTGGATGAATTAAAGCTTACTAAGTACTTCTAGCTTTCTATTGATCAAGTCAATCGCTTCTGCTGCCTTGTCACTTGAGAACGTCTTTTTACGATAGGTTTGAATTGCTTGAATACCTTTGATTGTATTCGTAATCCAGAGTTCGTCTGCCTTTTGAAGATCGAATGGTGAAATACTCTTCTCCTCAATCTCAAGGCCCAATTCCTTGGCCCAAACCAACATGTTCTTTCTGAATACCCCTCGCAAGGCGCCATCTTCTAATGGAGGTGTAGTAAGTATGGAGCCTTTTAAAAGGAAGAGGTTACCATAATTTGCCTCCACCACCATCTTCTGATCGTTAATTAACAATACAGCATCCAGATTATTCTCTTGGGCAAAGATTCCGCTAAGTACATAAGGCAAGGCATTCGTAGACTTAACGGTGGTCAATAATCCTGCTTGAAGAGGATGATCCTTAAACAGATCCACCGTTAAATCATCACGCAACGAGTAATCAGCCTCTCCGAGTGGTTCTATTTCGACCCACCAGTGAACGCCGTTCGATTGCTCCGGCGTATATTTTCCCATACCATTTCTGACCACTTGGAATCGTAGCCTAGCATTGGTGTAACCAAAGTGTTGTGCTAATTTTTCACACTCCGCTACCAAAAACTCAGGCGTAAATTCCATGGGAATGGTCATTCTTAAAATCCTCATTGATGCCATGAGGCGGAAGTAATGGTCTTCGATAAAAAGCACCTTCCCTTCCCGCATTCTCATCGTTTCAAATAATCCATCACCATAGCTAAGAGCTCGCTTAACTTGAGAAATAGGAATGGTGTTCAGGGCGACTAAGGAACCATTGTAATTGACCATTAGTAGAGGATTTGGGACAAACTTAGAGCAAAAAAAAGCCCCACACTAACGTGCGGGGCTCAAAATATGAATCGATACAATTATCTTATTGAAATTCGCTTGGTCATCTCTTGTCCATTCGAACTGATCTTCAATAAATACATACCAGAACTTAGATGTTCCGCTTGAAGTGTTTTACTCATAGCATTGATATTCTCTTCATGAACTAATCGTCCAGTTAAATCTGTAATCTGAACTCGATCTATTACCATTGCATTGGATTTCACGGTAATTAGTCCATTTGATGGATTAGGATAAACATCAAATGAAAGCTGTGCTTCGCCGATACCTGCTGGTACACCTTCCGCTTGTAATACTGTTGCCATACGAGGTACAATAAATGACATAACCGTATCTATCCAAGCCTGTGAGGTTGCTTCCACATTTGGATTTGCATTGGCTGCAGTTATATTTGGATCGTTTGGATCAAACCAATTCCAAGGAGAGGTATGAACTATCCATGGGGTCAAAGCATTGGCCGGAGGAATTTCGACAGTATATAAACATTCCTCACCCGTTGGATTTGTAGATTGTTGGTCTACCCAAACGGCATCAGTATAATTTTCGTTTAAGAATATATCGTTATTCCCATATGCATTAGCTGCCTTAATCGCCCCATACGATCCCGTCACGCTTACAACTGCGAAAAATTGGGTGCCAATGGGGACATAGACCATGCCTGTATCGTATGGCGCAAAGAAATCGTACTTGCTATGAATACTCAACATCGGAACATCACCTTGCTCCAACCAAGCTCCATCACCCAAAGCACCTCCCATATTGACCACCATCAACACATCATCCGGCATACCTGCATGATTAATGTAATTACGTCCTGGGGAACTGTAATCCATTGTAGGTACACCAAAGGCGTTCTGTCCTGTTACTGTTATAGCAGCACCGTAACCATCAATATCACCTACAATACTTGTATCTACGTAGGGGTCTCCTGGTAATACCGGCTGACCAAAGATACCAGTAGAATCCTGATACTTGAATTTCGCTGGTCCTGCAACTTCTGAATGCTTATCAATAGTAGCATATGCAAAGGTGATATAACCACCTGAACCTTGACCAACCATGATGGTATTACTAGCATTGATTCCATACGGATTACCTGCCCCAAGCTGAGTAAGGTTCAAGTAACGTACCAATGCTTTCGCATCTTGAATAGAATAATATACCGCCAACAAATTAGAACCACGACGAAGATCGAGGTTTGAACTGTTCGCCAACCATCCAAGGCGGTATGAAGCTGCAACACTTACATAGCCCATTTTTGCAAAACGTTTACACATTTCTACTACTGCACTGTCCTGGCGTGTGCCTAGTGGCGAACCATTCAATCCCTTGGGAATGAATGAACCAGTATGCCAGATAATCACAACTGGACGATCCGTTACCGTATCCACTGCGGGAGAAGGCATGTAAAAATCAGCCTGTAATGGCTGAAGATTAGTTCCCGAAAGGGGGTTTGTTGCACTTGATGTTGTATCCGCATAGGGATTGAAGTTCACCCCGTATGAAACATCTGCTTGTACAACAATCTCGGAATCCGTAAAAATCTCGGTGGTATAGCGTTGTGCAAACGCCATAGAAGAGATTAAGAAGGCTCCCATTAATAGAGTAATCTTTTTCATACACTGTTATTTTTTAGGAAGGTTAATTTATTTGAATACTCAGATAGGCCAACCTTCCAACTAAAGGCCCACCGAATACTTGATACACTTGATTATTCAATGCGTTACTCGCACCAATTTTATAGGTTATTGTCGTCTTCTTTTCATTCTTGTTCCGTATTTGGGTAAAGGAACACTGCGCGTCGAGAAGTCCATAAGAAGAGATGCTGCCCGTGAATTGGGGAGAACCTTCAAACAAGAAGCCCTCAACCCATTTATAGTTCACACCGGCTCCAAGCAACCTTTCTTTATTCTTTTTGATAGGATAGTTTCTAACATTCCATCCTACATTAAATTTATGTTCGGGAGTGTTAAAGGCCGGCACAATGGGGTCTGAGACTGCAGAAGTGAGTTTATTCCAACTGTAATTTCCTGAAAGGGATTGATAATCACCAATATATGTATTAAGACCTATGGAAAATCCTTGTGTGGTGACCTGCTCAGTCGCATTAGCGGCAATACGGTATACCTGTAATGATTTTAGTCTATCAATGGCAGTAGTCCCCTCTTCTATATCGGCGCCGATGATGTACCCAATGAAATCATCATACAGACTGTAATAATAATTTGCATCTACAAAAACACGAGTTCCTATAGTGGCTCTATAGCCAGCCTCAGCTGTTTTGACCTTTTCTGGGCGAATAGCATCAACATTAAAATATTCAAAATCATGTTCAAGCCTTAGATTAGCAGGTTTACTTAAGTAATCAGTTATATTATCTAGTGCAACTAACGAATCAAAACCATTCAGGTTGCCCAGAAGAACGGCCCTTCCGACGTTATAAAATAAATACTGATCAGCTAATGTTGGGTTTCGAATAGCACTTGAAAAACTTACACGAAAAGTCTGATTATCATTGTGTTTGTATACAGCAGAAACTGCTGGAGAAACCAACGCTTTAAAATTTTGATTTTTATCAACCCTCCCTGTTGCGCTCAATTTCAGACGTTCATCTAAAAAGGAATTCTCCCAACCTCCATAAAGACCAACTTCCCTATTAGTTATTAATGCACCCGCTGTATCTGAGAATATTGTACCTGCGCTCTTTGGTGTGTAAAGACGAAGGTTTCCACCCATTCGAAATATTGCACCATTATCTAAGGTAAATGTTCGTTCACCCTGAGTGTGATACAAAGCCGACTTATCATAAAATCGGCTACCGCCGTCGGTAAACAAGGTAGAGGTAATGTAATTCTTTAAATCATCAAATTCTGTTGTGCCTGGCACTAGTTGATTCGCATAACGCTCAAGCTCTTCAGTAGAAACTGCACCTAAGGCATCACTTGCAGTAGCTATTAATACACTGTTTCGATTGTCTTGGTGTAGTTGACTGAAAAAATCTAGATTACTCGCAATCAGTGAATCCATTATCGAATGATATTGAGGATCATTGAATGCAGGAACGCCGGGTATGGCACGAACCTGAGGCTTAATAGACCAATTCCATAGACCCATATAATATAAATTGTAGGTCTGGTTTGACACAACACTGTCTTGCATTCTCAATGCCGTAAAATAGGCATCGTAACTGTTACCAGCATCTTCATGAGTCGAATAAGCACGCCAAAACCACTTATCTTTCTTTCGAAGCTCCACCCTATTCTGAAGAAACAATATATCTTTGAGACTATATCTATTATCACCTTGATAAACAGTTGTGCCGGAACCGAAATTCAAAGCATAAATAGCTGTTAAATCATCCTTGATTTTGTAGTGTAGGGCTGTAGTTAGTTTTATATTTTCAGTGTCATAGTCCACCAAATGCTTCTCTTCAATACCGGGACGATAATATCTACCAATTCCTGGGAAGTTTCTAATATCTCCACCATCATCCCACCAATCTTCATCCCCGTAGCGATTAACCGCATCATATCCTCCAGGATTGGTCACGCCATCACGGCTTATATCGGTAGGATCCATATTCCCGGCCTCCCAATCATCCGCCTTTAGAGCAAATAGATTGATCTTGTAGGCAAACTTATCATTGACCTTGTCGGCCCAACGAACTGAAACTTCGGTAAGGTTTCTCTCTCCTACCTTAATACTACTGCTGAGGCCGGTATACAAGAAAGGATCTTTCGTAGTCATGGAAATTACCCCATTAAACGCACTAGGTCCATAAAAGGCAGTCGAGGCACCGGCAATAACATCAACACCAACGATATCAAGATCTGGAGCGCCGAGAAAGTTTCCTAAAGAGAAATTGAGGCCCGGGCTTTGATTATCTACTCCATCTATCAATTGCAGCGAACGCACAGGAGAGGTACTATTAAAACCTCGGGTATTGATAATCTTAAAACCTATGCTTGCGCTAGTGAGGTCTACTCCTTTAAGCGTTCCCAAATGATCATAAAAGCTCACGCTAGGACTTTCTTTGATAGCGAGTGCATCCATACTTTCCACGGTAAGTGCACTCTTTTCTTGTTTCTCAGATAATCGTTGTTGAACAACACTCACTTCAGAAAGTACATTTTGATCTGGTTCTAGACCTATGGTAATTGGCGATGTTGACCTAATTACAACGTCTTTATTTGCAAAACCCAAACTGGCGACACGCACCGTTACCGAAGGTTGCCTGTCGGAGAGATACACTTTCAGGGACCAATTCCCATCAAAATCTGTTACTGTTCCAATGTTCGAAGGCGCACCATTTTGTAGCACGGTGATGCTTGCCCCAACTATAGGATCTTTAAATTGATCAACAACAGATCCACTTATTTGCGCATGTAAAAGCCCTCCAAAAAGCAGAGCGAAAGTGAGTAGGGTTTTGTTCATACCCTAATGTAACAAAGATTTTCATAAAAAGGTTGACTTACCTCTTTATCTATCAACGAGTTGCAGCTGCGCGCACTAAGCGATCGTTAATGGCGCGACCCAACCCTACTTCCGGCAATCTAACCGCATGAATTTCAGGATATTTAGCGCCCAATTCTCTTAGCATAGCGAAAAGGTTTTGTGCTGCTTCAGTGTAGCTCGTTGAATCACTCAGACTGTATTGATGTTCATAACATGACTTCTCCAAAGGTCCAAAAAGCAGTACTGCAGCATCATTCGTGACGCTGGCAGCCCTAAGTGCATCACCTACATTAGCGTGTAAAACAATCTTTGCTCCCGGATTGTAATGAGCACTTAACATACCTGGAGCATGCGGAGTTGAACTGCTCGTTTGTACCGGAAGTTCCCCCAGTACTAACTCTAATTGGGCTACATCCATCCCTCCTAGTCTCAAGACCTTCGGCGTCCCCCCGGTAAAATCAACAATAGTACTTTCAAGACCAACGTTACAGGGTCCACCGTCTAACACCCCGCCGATCCGCTCACCAAGCTGCGCCAAAACGTGCTGTGCTGTTGTAGGTGAGGTATATCCAAAAGGATTGGCACTTGGAGCCGCAATGAATAAACCGCTTTGTTGTAAAACTTGAAGCATCATGGGATGCGCTGGGATGCGCACGGCCACCGTTGGATGACCGCTGGTCACTAAATCAGGAACAATGGACTTCTTCTTCAACACCACTGTAAGCGGCCCTGGTGAAAATGCGAGCAGCAAGGACTCAGCCTCAGGCGTGAGCTCGGCAATACTCCGCACCCCATCCAAATCCGCTACATGCACAATCAACGGATCAAAGGACGGTCGGTTTTTTGCTTCAAATACCTTGGCAACAGCCGTGGTATCTAAGGCATTAGCACCCAGGCCATAGACTGTTTCAGTAGGCAATCCTACCACTTGTCCAGTTTGCAATAAGCGTACTGCCTCATCTATGTTGCAGAGCCCGGCCATCTTAAGGAATTCTTAAGTATTTATGGGTTTGAAGACTGATCTTCCACTTTGGATGTTCAAGAATATAATCCACTAGCATGGGCATGATTTCATCCCGCTTGCTCCACTCTGGCTGAAGGTATAGCGTACACTTATCATTAACCTTGGCCGCATGTTCTTCCGCCCACTTCAAGTCGTGGCGATTGTACACAATGACCTTAAGTTCGTGTGCATGTTGGTAGAAGCCTTCTTTTACTGTAGCTGTTTTTTTTGGACTCAAGGTGATCCAATCCCAATTTCCGGTCAAAGGATAGGCACCGCTGGTTTCAACGTGAACAGTAATTCCTTCAGCCTGAAAGGCATCGACCAATGGATTCATATTCCAAGTAAGAGGCTCACCGCCCGTCACCACTACTGTATCCGAGTATTTCTGGGCTTCCTCAACGATCCTATGGATAGGTGTGGGAGGATGCGTATCCGGATTCCAACTCTCCTTCACATCACACCAATGACAACCTACATCACATCCCCCAATTCGTACAAAATAGGCGGCTTTTCCGGTATGTGCCCCCTCTCCTTGGATAGTGTAAAACTGCTCCATGAGCGGGACTACCTCACCGCGACGAATGGTATCTTGAGCAAAGCTCTGTGATGTTGTGATGTCTTTCATTAGGCTTGGCCCAATTCTGTGACTTTCATCGTATTCATCATCAATGCAGCACGAGTCATCGGCCCAACACCACCTGGAACAGGTGTGATGAAACTACATTTCGGCGCCACAGCATCAAAATCAACATCTCCAAGCAACCTGAAGCCTGATTTTTTAGTAGCATCGTCCACTCGAGTAATGCCTACATCAATGACACATGCCCCTTCTTTCACCATGTCCGCGGTAACAAAACCTGGACGCCCCAATGCCGCAACGATGATATCGGCTTTGCGACAGATTCCTTCCAAGTTCTTGGTGCGACTGTGGCAAAGGGTGACTGTACAGTTGCCAGGGTAATTATGCTGGCTTAGCAAGATGGACATCGGAGACCCTACAATATGAGAGCGTCCGATCACCACACAGTCTTTTCCTTCTGTAGGCACCTCATAACGACGCAACAACTCTACAATGCCCATTGGGGTGGCAGGAATGTACGTAGGTAATCCTAGGGTCATTCGCCCAACATTCTGTGGGTGAAATCCATCCACATCCTTTTTAGGATCAACGGCCATTAACACGGCAGTTTCGTCGATGTGCTTTGGCAAGGGTAATTGGACAATATAGCCGTCAATATCCTCGTCATTATTGAGTTTATTGATCGCCTTAAGCAGCTCCTGTTGTGTCGTTTCAGCCGGTAGTTTAATCAACGTCGATCCAAATCCTACCTCTTCACAATCGCGAACTTTAGCATTCACATAGGTTCTCGATGCGCCATCTTCCCCTACAAGGATTGCCGCCAGATGAGGGACCTTCCCCCCATCTGCTTTCAGAGCTTTTACTTGTTCTGCAAGTTCAGCGCGAATCTTTGCAGAAGTTTCTTTACCGTCTAAAACTACCATCGTCTATAAGTATTAGCGCATGCCGCGCATCATGTTCATCATACCTCTTTTACCACCTCCGCTTTGCATCATCTTCATCATTTTACGCATGTCTGTAAATTGTTTTAAAAGACCATTTACGTCTTGGACGGTACGGCCTGAGCCGTTGGCTATGCGTTTACGTCTAGAGCCATTGATGATATCTGGATTTTGACGTTCGTCCAAGGTCATGGAGTTAATCATGGCTTCGATGTGCTTGAATGCATCATCATCGATATCTACATTTTTCAAAGCCTTACCCATTCCAGGAATCATACCCATGAGGTCTTTCATATTCCCCATTTTCTTGATTTGCTGGATCTGATTCATAAAGTCGTCGAACCCGAAAGAATCGGTCGCAATCTTCTTACTCATCTTGCGGGCCTCATCCTCATCAAACTGTTCTTGAGCCTTTTCTACAAGAGAAACAACATCTCCCATACCCAAAATTCTATCCGCCATACGATCCGGATGGAATACATCAAGTGCATCCATCTTCTCACCCATACCTACAAATTTGATGGGTTTATTTACGACAGATTTAATCGTCAAGGCCGCACCACCACGGGTATCCCCGTCTAGCTTGGTAAGAATGACCCCGTCAAAATCAAGGACATCATTAAAGGCCTTAGCCGTATTCACGGCATCTTGACCTGTCATAGCATCCACGACAAAGAGAGTCTCAGATGGAGTAATGGCCTTATGGATATTGCCTATTTCTTGCATCATTGCCTCGTCCACCGCCAAACGACCAGCAGTATCGACAATCACTGCGTTGAAACCATTGGATTTCGCGTGGGCCAAGGCTTTGGATGCGATGGCTACCGGATCATTATTGCCTTCTTCTGAGTAGACCTCAATGCCTAATTCTTCCCCTAGTACATGAAGCTGGTTAATAGCCGCTGGACGATACACATCACAGGCTACGAGTAGTGGCTTTTTGGTTTTTTTACGCTTGAGGTAATAAGCCAATTTTGCACTGTGCGTTGTTTTACCCGACCCTTGAAGACCGGCCATCAAAATAACTGTGGAAGAACCTGTTAGGTTCAAGCCTTCAGCCTGACCTCCCATCAGTTCCGCCATTTCATCACGGACAATCTTGACCATCATTTGGCCCGGTTGTACGGCGTTGATAACACCCTCGCCTATGGCCTTGTCCTTGACCTTATTGGTGAACTCTTTCGCAATTTTGAAACTGACGTCCGCCTCTACTAAGGCACGACGAATTTGCTTTACACTATCCGCAA
Source organism: Schleiferiaceae bacterium (assembly GCA_022424815.1). GTDB lineage: Bacteria > Bacteroidota > Bacteroidia > Flavobacteriales > Schleiferiaceae > UBA10364. The sequence continues at coordinate 15,782 of JAKMGS010000017.1, forward strand.
TGTTCAGCTCGGTAATCTTGTGATTACCCTTTAATGTTTTAAACGCGCCTTCTAGACGATCACTTAAATTTTCAAACATGGTCTTATACCGTTGGTATGTTTTCTAAAGTTCTCAAGAAGAAGTCCCAACTCTTCTGTACGCTGCTGATTTGACATTTTTCATCCGGACTGTGAGCTCCTCGTATGTTGGGGCCAAAAGAGATGAGTTCCATCTCGGGATAATTGGTCCCTAAAATTCCACATTCTAGGCCTGCATGGCAAGCCGCTACGTGAGGTTGCTCTTTAAACATCTCAACGTATAGGTCGCGCATAGTGGTTAGAATGGCACTCGAAGGATTAGGCGTCCAACCAGGATAGTTACCGCTGAGTTCTACGCTGCACCCCATCTGTGCGAAGTTGCGCTCAATAGCACGTGCTAAATCCATTTTTTCCGTTTCCACTGCACTACGTGTCAAACACATGATCACTAATTGACTATTTTCAATAGCCACTCGCGCCAGGTTGTTAGAGGTTTGTACTAAACCCTCGATATCTGGGGACATGCGATAAATGCCATTAGGACAAGCATAGATAGCACTGATCAACGCTTCTTTGAAATTTGAATTCACTACTTCTGAAGGTACTGCGGCTTCTGACCAAAGGATTTGAGCACTTGCATCTGTTGTGCGATGCTCGGCTTTAATTTCTGCAGATATGGTCTCCAACGTTGCTACAACATTACTTTCTATGGCCGCATCAAATACCACCACTGCATTGCTTTCGCGAGGGATGGCGTTGCGCAGTCCGCCACCGTTTAGCTCAGATAATTGGACGCGAGCTCCTAACCTATCTAAGATTCTATTCATTAGCTTGTTGGCGTTGCCTAATCCTTTGTGGATATCCATACCACTGTGGCCACCATTTAATCCTTTTACGGATAAGGATAGGGCCTTCGCTCCCGAAGTTGCGGCAACCATAGGTACAGCCACTGTTGCGGTCACATCAATACCTCCAGCACAACCGATAGTAAGCTCATCGTCGTCTTCCGTATCAATGTTAAGCAAGATCTTTCCGTTCAACATACCGCCCTTTAGCTCAAGTGCGCCGGTCATGCCCGTTTCTTCATCAATGGTAAAGAGGGCATCTATGGCAGGATGCGCTATATCCGTTGAGCTGAGGATCGCCATGATAAAGGCAACGCCTATACCGTTGTCCGCACCCAAGGTGGTACCATCAGCTTTGACCCAGTCTCCATCCACTGACATGCGGATGCCTTCCGTATCAAAATCGAAATCTGTGCCGTTATTCTTTTGGTGTACCATGTCCAAATGTGCTTGCAATACCACTGGAGTTCTACCCTCCATACCTGGTGAGGCAGGTTTGCGAATGAACACATTACCTATGTGGTCAACCTCTGTGGGAAGGCCCAAGGATTGGCCAAAGTCCACCATAAATTTGATCACTCGCTCTTCTTTCTTAGAGGGGCGAGGTACTGCATTTAAATCTGCAAAATGGTTCCAGACACTCGAAGGTGACAGGGATCTTACTGCTTCACTCATAATTACATTCTATTTGGCACCTGAATACCCAGGCAATTCATCGACGAGGCTATGACCTCACCTACTTTCTTACTCAATAACAATCGGAACGCAATTCGTTCATCGCTCTCCGCATTTAGGATGCTGTTGTTCTGATAGAAGCCGTTGTACTTCTTGACCAAATCGTAGGTGTAATTCGCCAAAACTGCTGGACTCAGCTGCTTGGCAGCTTGCTCGACCATGGCCGGATATTGCACCAAGGCTTTCATCAAAACAACCTCCTCTTCGTTTGGATTTAAATCGGCCCAATTAACCGTAAGACCCTCAGTAGTTTTGCGTTGCAGGCTTTGAATACGCGCATAGGTGTATTGGATAAACGGTCCGGTATTCCCATTGAAGTCGATACTTTCCGCAGGGTTGAACAGCATGCGCTTTTTCGGATCAACTTTAAGGATGAAGTATTTCAATGCTCCCAATCCTAGGGTTTGGAACAATTGGTCCTGTTCCTCTTCAGGCATATTCTCTAATTTACCCAATTCCTTTGAGATTGCAGCAGCATCCTGGATCATAGAATCTATTAAATCATCGGCATCAACGACGGTTCCTTCGCGGCTCTTCATCTTGCCAGTAGGAAGGTCCACCATGCCGTAGCTCAAATGGTGAAGACTCTCCGCCCATGCATAGCCCAGACGCTTTAGAATAATGAACAGTACTTTGAAGTGATAATCTTGTTCGTTCCCCACTACATAGGTCATCCCCTTGGCATCAAAATCTTTGAAACGTTGAATGGCTGTACCAATATCTTGAGTCATGTACACCGATGTACCATCCCGACGCAACACCAACTTGTGGTCTAATCCTTTATCTTCGAGATTAATCCAAACCGAACCGTCCTCTTTGCGATAGAATACGCCTTCCTCCAATCCTTTGAGCACATCGTCCTTGCCGAGAACGTAGGTATGACTTTCGTAGTAGTTTTTATCGAAGCTAACGCCCAGTTTTTTGTAGGTATGGTTGAATCCTTCATATACCCAATCATTCATGGTGCGCCACAATTCCATTACTGCAGCATCGCCCTGCTCCCATTTTAAGAGCATCTCTTGAGCATTGAGTAGTGATGGCGCTCGCTTTTTAGCATCGTCCTCGCTCATGCCATCGGCGACAAGAGTTTGAATTTCACTTTTGTAAACTTGGTCAAACTTCACATAATACTTGCCGACCAAATGATCTCCTTTCAATCCTGTGCTCGCAGGAGTTTCACCATTGCCATATTCCGACCAGGCCAACATGGACTTACAAATGTGAATGCCTCTATCGTTGATGATTTGAACCTTTGTGACGGCCACCCCATCAGCCTCAAGAATATTGGAAACGCTGTTTCCTAAAAGGTTGTTTCTAATGTGTCCAAGGTGCAGGGGCTTATTGGTATTTGGCGAACTGTATTCTACAATATACTGTCCCTTGCTCCCCGGGGCCGGTAGATTGAGATTCGCATTCAACGCAAAGGCCTGGAAATCGTTGACGAAGACGTTTGAATCCAGTACCATGTTCAAGAACCCCTTGACCACATTGTAGGTTACAATGGTACCGGCTTCCACGAGGGCAGCACCAATTTCACCCGCAACATCTTCAGGTCTTTTATTCGCTGCACGCACAAAGGGGAATACAACCAAGGTGAGGTCCCCTTCGAATTCTTTGCGGGTTTCCTGCAATTCTATGGTGGCATCTACTTGGTAGAGGTTTTGTACGATGTCCTGAATCTGAGTCTCTAACATGATTACGATTTTTGGGCTAGGTAAATTTCTGCAAGCATGCATCTCGCACTTCCGCCGCCCAACGTTTCTATGGTTGGAAGGTCGGAATAAATGATTTTATGGTCCAATTCTATTCTAGCCACTTGCTCCGGGGTAAGTGCGCGGTAGGCACTGCCGCTCATCACCAAAAATAATTGGTCAAGAGCTCCCTTTACCAAGAGCATGTTTCCGGCGAACTGTATCTTCTGTTCTTTCGTGATTTCAAGAATGTCCTTATCACTGTCCTTAATGGACTTTACCACCGCTGCACGTTCGGCAGCATCGTGAATGGTATCCAAGCATATGAGCGCATAGGTATTAGTCATACACATCAACACATTCGTGTGGTAGATGGGCTGTAGTCCCGCTGGGGTATCTTGGAATGCACTGAATACGACAGGTGTATATTTTAATTGGCCACAAAGCGACATGAAGGCCTGCTCATCCGCGCGTTGACTTCGTGCCAAATAGGCTATCCGTTGATCGTGGTCAAATACTATAGAGCCTGTGCCTTCAAGGAACACCCCCTCCTCTTCCAACGCGGTCAAGTCAATGAGCGCATCTGTGGTAAAGCCCCATTTTTTGAGGATTTGGAAAATCTCGTCGCGACGTTCTAAACGTCGGTTTTCAGCCTTCATGGGATAGAGCACTACGGTTCCGTCTGAGTGCATACTAATCCAGTTATTGGGGAAGATGCTGTCCGGGGTGTGTGGCTCGGGAGTATCCTCCAACACATGAACGTTCACACCATGGGCGGTAAGGCTCGCTGCAAAGTGTTCAAATTCCGCTAATGCTTTTTCTTGGTCCGAGGCGCCAGAGGCAGCTTCCTGATTTTGATAGAAATTATCCACCGCTGTTTGAGCGTTCATACCAAAACGAACGGGACGGACCATTAGAATATGTGAACTAGCGTTATTCGTCATAAGCTCTCTGTAGTGGCATGGTACTGCAACGGAGCAGCCCACCCATTTTTACGATTTCATTGTACTGAACCAAATAAGTGTTGTACCCTTGTCCCAGCAACCATTGGTTAAGCTTTATCGCGGAGGCCGGCAAAATGATGTCATCTGGGCTCACGCTAAAGAAATTGGTATTCAGGTCGTACGCCTCATCGGCATCACATTCATAAATATTTCCTTCACCAAAGAATTCCTTAAGCCACTGCACGTCTTTTTGGTGCTTGAACAGATGTGGGGCAATGACGGCGCCTCTCCCAAT